>QMRA01000001.1:0-24140 GCA_003649155.1 Thermoproteota archaeon
AGTGGAAAGTACATGTGCGCGTGTTATGCTAGGGAGCCAACTGAAATACGCTTGAGTGGTAAGCATAAATTTAGCCACGGCTAAAGTTAGAACTGAGACTGGCGGTGACGAGTGTGGGGAGGCTGTTTGGAACTAACGGCATTAGGGGGCGTTTTGGATCTGAGCTTACAGTTGATTTTGCAGTGAAGATTGCACTTGCAATTGGAACCTACTTTAATCAGGGTGAGATTCTCGTCGGGCATGATGGGAGGCTGAGTAGTCCAGCTCTTAAAGATGCCGTTGTTAGTGGGCTCCTCGCATCTGGATGTAACGTTGTAGATGCCGGCATGATGCCGACTCCTGCACTTCAATTTGGAGTTAAACACTTCAAGTATGATGGCGGAGTGATGATAACTGCAAGCCACAACCCCCCTGAATTTAATGGCATTAAGGTTGTGGGGCCGGATGGAATTGAAGTCTCCAGAAGTGAGGAAGTGAAGATTGAAACCATATTCTTCGAGGAGAAAATTAGGAGAGCAGCTTGGAATGAGGTTGGAAAGATTAAGGAAGCTCCAGACGTAATCTCAGCTTACATAGACGCAGTGATTAGCCACGTAAACGTAAAGCGCATAGCAGCTCAAAACTTTAAGGTAGTTGTAGATCCTGGAAATGGAGTTTCAGCTCTAACAGTGCCGAAAGTGCTGCGCAGACTGGGCTGCCAAGTCATTCCAGTAAACGACGCTGTGGACGGCCGATTCCCAGGACGAGGTCCAGAGCCGACTCCAGCTGCACTTAAAGGAGTTGCTGAAGTAGTGAGAGCGTCTAAGGCAGATTTAGGAGCTTCATATGATGGAGATGGGGACCGAGCAATATTCACCGATGAACTTGGAGTAGTGCACTGGGGTGACAAGAGCGGTGCAATAATCGAAAAGCACCTGCTGAAGAGGGCTGGCGGAGGAATTATAGTGACTCCAGTAAGCTCCTCAAAGCTTATCGAGGAAGTGGCACTAGCTCACGGAGGGAAAGTCGTTTGGACTAAGGTGGGAAGCGTAACAGTATCCCACGTACTAAAGGAAGTCAGTGGACTGCTAGGAATCGAAGAGAATGGAGGAGTATTCTACCCTCCACACCAGCTAGTCAGAGACGGCGCAATGACAACAGCACTAATCCTCGAAATCATGGCTGAGAGAGGAGAGAAGCTGTCGAAGCTAGTCGGCGAACTGCCAAAGTACTACAACGTAAAGCTGAAAGTCGCATGCCCAAATGAATTGAAAAGAAATGTCATTGAGAAAATCGAGGCAGCCATTAGAGAAGAGGGGAAAGTGCTGAAAATAGAGACTATCGATGGAGTTAAAGCTTGGATAGACGATTACACGTGGGTTCTAATTAGAGCTTCAGGCACGGAACCCATAATAAGAGTGTATGCTGAAGCAAAAAAGGAGGAGAGAGCAGAGGAAATCGCAGAGGCATATAAGGTGAAGGTTGCCCAAATCATAAAATCACTTGGAGGATAACTGTTGGCTGAAGAGCTTCTTAGAGCCATAAGATTCGACTGGTTCGACCAGCTGAACAACCTAGTTGACATTGCTTTAAGCTCACTTGAAAGCATAAGTATAGTGGCGGAGGGAGGAGGATATACTTCCGCCATATCAGCAGTCGCTTCATTCAAGTCGCTGGTAGGAGTGAATGTCGGCTGCTTCCACCCCCGCGAGTACGCCACTTACGCTGCACCCTACGCTAGCGAGAATGAGCTGGTGATCTTTTTAACAAGAGGAAGCCCAATACCCCCAAGGACTAAAAATGCCATCAAGACTTGCAATATCATGAACCTGAAAACAGCAATAGTAGTTGCTGGAGAACTACTCGAAGAAGACGAAGACGTACTCGAATACGTAGAAACGCTAGTAGAATTGAGCGCGCCAAACGACAAGCTAGCAGCAGCACACCACATAGCAACAACCTCACTCCTAATAAGCCTCGCAGCAGAAATTGCCAAGAGGACAATACAAAATCCAAGAGCTAAAGAAATTCTCAGTCAAATAATGAGCCTAGGCGGAGGAGCAGAATTAGACGAGGAAATAGAGAGAGAAGCCGCTAAAGTAATCGAGGAGGCAGCGAGTAAAAGTAGAGCATACATTTACGCAGGCCCAACACTTTATGGGCTAGCCTTGAAAATCTGCAGAGACATGACTGCAAATCTAGACGGAACCTACATTCCGTACAAAATTGAAGAGCACCCCTACGTGACGAGAGGGCTGAAAAGCGAAGACTACGTAGTAATACTCAAAACGGACTTAGAGGAGAATTCAGCGAGAGAATTGTCAAACTTCCTCAAACTAAGAGGAATTGACGCATCAACCCTAGAATTTAAGGGAGACCCACTACTAGCACCCATAGGGCTCGGAGCAGCAATTCTCCATAAATTGAAAAATTTAATCTCAACCGTGAAAGTAGAAGACATGTGGTAGGTGCAGAAATTGCTGCGCAAACTACTCGAAGTACTAGGGATCTACAAGATCTATGAGAAGTGGCTGTGGAGGCAAATCAAAAATGGAGAGAAGCCCGAGCACGTAGGAATAATTTTGGATGGAAATAGGAGATGGGCTAGAATTAGAGGGCTGCCGCCATGGGCCGGACATGAGAAGGGAGCTAAGAAAGTTGAAGAACTACTTAGATGGTGCTTCGACTCAGGAATAAAAACCCTAACAATATACGTGTTTTCAACCGAAAACTTCCAGAGGTCAAAAAAGGAAGTCGACGCGATCATGAACCTAGCCAAGAAGTACATTGAAAAAGCGATGACTAGCAGGGAAATCCATGAATATGAGGTTAGAGTGAAGGCGATTGGAAGGCTGGAACTACTCCCAGAAGACTTGAGGGAGGAAATTAGGAAGCTTGAGGAGGCAACCAAAAACTACGACAAACACTACCTAAACATTGCAATAGCCTACGGAGGGAGAACTGAAATCATAGACGCAGTAAAGCGCATAGCAGAGGAAATAAAATCTGGAAAAATAGACGTGGAAGACATTACAGAAGACCTATTCGAAAAGCACTTGTACACCGCGCACCTGCCAAACCCAAATCCAGACCTCATAATAAGAACCAGCGGAGAAGAAAGGCTAAGCGGATTCCTACTATGGCAATCAGCATACAGTGAACTCGTATTCCTAGACGTCTACTGGCCAGACTTCAGGAAGATAGACCTCTGGAGGGCAATAAGGACATACCAGAAGCGTGAAAGGAGATTTGGAAGGTGAGCACGTGGAGGAAAGCCTCCCAACAGTCTCAGTGATAATTCCAGTGAGGAATAATGAGGAGACAATAAAAGACCTACTAGAATCACTTATGAACCTAGACTACCCGAAAGATAAAGTCGAATTCATAATAGTTGACGGGCAGTCCACAGACAACACCGTGAGCATAGCCTCCAAGTACCCAGTAAAAATACTAGAAGAGCCAGGACTAGGCCCAAACTACGCCAGAAGCATTGGAGTTGAAGCCTCAACAGGAGAGATACTTGCCTTCACAGATGGAGACTGCATCGTACCAAAGCACTGGATTAAAGTCATCGTAGAAAACCTATCCAACCCAGAAGTAGGCTGCGTAGGAGGAAGCGTCTATGCAGACAAGTCACTTGAAAACAACATCTACGCCACCTACGCCGACAAGTCCGTCATGCGAGTAATGCCACTTGCAAAGAAGAAGGAGGTGCTAAGCGAGCCAGAAGTATTCAAGCACCTAGCATTCTGCAACATGGCAATAAAGAGAGAAGCCCTAGACAAAATTGGGGGGCTGGACACCGCCCTAAAAACGTTCGAAGACGTGGATACAGTTCAGAGCATATGCGAAGCAGGGTACAAGATGGTCTTAGACCCAGAAATGTACGTTTGGCACAAGCACAGGCAAACACTGAAGAGCATCCTTAAGCAGACACACACCTACGGCATGGGAGGCCCAAAGTTCAGGAAGAAGCACCCCAAAAGCAAGATAGCCAAGTTCTACAGAATGGGCTTAACCGCATTCTACACCTTCATGTCAATCCTAGCTCTAGGAATTGCCATCTCGATAATTACTGGAAATATAATCCCCCTACTACTGGTCTCCTCACCATTCATAATCGGCTACCTAGCCGGCGTAATATATTATGCATCAAAGGGAAATGGATTGAAGGCTTCACTAATCTACCCGGCAATAGACGCTTTAAGGATATTCGCATTCTGCATTGGAGACTTGAAAGCCTCAATCTCCGAAGCCATGAGGAAGAGTTAGCAAAACTTTAAGTCTCCGACAAACTCCAAGGCTTACCGCTTGTCAGCACTTCTTCAGGAATCTTATCCCTATAGCGCTTCAGGAAAGATAAGTCTTGATCCTTATTCCTCAGCTCGTCTGGCAGCATGTGCGGAATCTCCTCAATTATTGGATACCACCTGTTACAATTACCGCATATTAGAAGGCCTTCAGCAACTTCACGCTGCAGGCAGGAACGGCAGTCCAGCTCGACTCCCCTCAACTCTGAGATAAACTTGCCTTGGAGGCCACAGTACTCCTCACATAAAACCTTCTTCTCCAACTCAACCTCATAGGAGTACTGATTTTCACTAAAGACTATCAGCTTAAGAGGAAAATTCTTGCAGATTGGGCAAGCCAGTATATCTAAAAGCCTATACTTCATCTGCATCCCACACTCAACTTGAATTTACATCACTTATCATTATAAGCTATATGGTTATGATTAGAGGATTACTCGTATTTGCCTAACTTCATTTGCGCTCAAGGTCAACCTCACCACAATCACGTAGTCGCTCTTAACCTCGTAATTCAGCCTACTGCCAGTTTTACCATCAATCACATGAGTTATGCGCGAAACAGGCACGCCCCGCCCACTCAAGTCTATTTCAACATTAGCAACGACTGGCGTAGACTTCTCATTTTTAACTTCAAATATCAAGCATATGTGGTATGTGCCTGAAATCTGAACCAGCTGCGCCTCCTTATACTCAGCTTTCAAGTTGACGACGTTTAATGGCTGGAAGAAGTACAGTGCTAAGCCAAAAATCGTCATGGAAACTATGGCTGCAGCAAAGATCTTGAGAGCTAACCCCCGCCTCTTCGACCTAGGCATTCTCGCCATCTCCACCCAACAGCTTCGCGCACTCAGATAGGTGGCGAGCCAACTTTATAACTTTAGTTGACACCTTGAATACTTTGCCTTTCTCAATGACGTAGTGCGTTAAGGGTATCGGCTCGCCTAATGCTCGATTAATGTGTTCGCCAATGAAGTGCAGTTGAATGCAGTGCGGAGAGCCGTCCATCGTCAAAATCTCAAGTTCCTTCACATTTGATAGCTTGACAATGTTTAGAAGTTTAAATCCAACCATGTTCATGTGAAGTAGCTCCATGCAGACGCCAAGCGCTACTCGCCCATCAGAAAACTCTCTTAGAATGCCCGGGTACTCCTGCTCTATGCACTTGCTGTAGATTAGGAGGCTAGCCCCTCTAAGCATCTTGCTCTTAACACTCGTAGATAGAAGCTCAGACATAATTAATCCCGCAAAGCATTATGCCGCGAAGTGCAATAACATTTACTGTGGTGGACAAGTTGAACAGCAGGATAATTCTAGCCTCAGCATCACCGCGAAGAAGAGAAATCCTAGAGAGGATATTGGGTAGGAGCATCCAAGTCGTCATTCCTGAAGTAGATGAAGTAGTAGACATAAACTTGAGCCCAGCTGAGCAAGCCAAAGCGTTAGCTCTAAAGAAGGCCGAGTACGCTGCAAGGAAGATTGAAAGTGGAATTGTAGTTGCAGGAGATACAGTAGTTGTCGTTGACGGAGAAGTTCTGGGGAAGCCTAAAGATGAGCGTGAAGCTAGAGAAATGCTGACAAAGCTGAGTGGAAAGGAGCATAAAGTGATTACTGGCATTGCAGTGATAAACGTTGAGACTGGAGAAGAGCTGGTGGACGCTGTTGAAACGAAAGTTTACATGAAAAAAATGACGATGGAAGAATTAGAATTGTACATTAAGAGTGGAGAACCCCTCGGCAAAGCTGGGGGATACGCTATTCAAGAGATCGGCGCGCTACTAGTAGGCGGTATCGACGGTTGCTTCTTCAATGTCGTTGGGCTGCCAATATCGAAGCTCTATGAAATGCTAAAGCAATTTGGAGTAAACTTGCTTGAAGAGGCGGTTAGAGGGAGGAGGACTTGAGTAAGCTGCGAAGCTTCAAAATCCACGAAATCTACTCGACCATGAGAGTGCCGCCAACAACCCCATTCATAGTTAGGTGCGATGGGCGGAATTTTAGAAGCCTATGCAGTAGGCTGGGCTTCAAAAAGCCATTTGACGAGGATTTTGCGAAAATCATGGTGACTGCAGCTAAGGCAGTCTTCAACTCAGGATTCAACCCAACTCTAGCGTACATCCAATCAGATGAAATTAGCTACCTATTCACCAGAGAGCAGATATTCAGTAGGAGGCTCGAAAAGATACTGTCAATAATTCCAAGCGTAGTCAGTAGCAGATTCACACTTGAACTGTTGAGAATTAAGGGAGAAGAGGAAGTCGTCGCATTCGATGCTAGAATAGTCATCCTGTCCGAAAAGGACGTAGTTGACTATTTTGCTTGGAGGCAGATGGAAGCTTGGAGAAACCACATAAATGCATATGCACTTTACGCGCTAGTCGCAAAAGGGTTGACAACCAGTCAAGCAGCGAAAAAGCTTCTCAAACTTAAATCTCCAGAACTCCACGACCTAGTGCTGAGGGAACTTAACGTTAACTTGGCTAAGACTCCTGCGTGGCAGAGGAGAGGCATAGTATTGAGGTGGCACGTCTTTCAGAAGAGAGGAGTAAATCCAATTACTGGAGAAGCCGCTCTCACCATTAGGAGGAAACTAGTCGAAGATTGGCAGCCTCCCCTATTCACTACACCGGAGGGGAGGAAATACCTCGAAGAGGCGATCTTGGCAGCCGAAAAAGAAATCAGCAATCTTAGTGATTAAATTCATGAGTTGGGAAATATGTATTACGCTTTACGTCCAGACTCACTTCTAGTTTGGAGGAGTGAGGAGGTTAAAGAGAGGCTTTCATGGTACTATGAGGTCATGAAGGACAGGAAGCCAGCCAAGTACCTAATTTGTAAGAGAATACCAGTAGAAGTTAATTTAACGGAAGCAAGCGAGGAAGAGCTTTGGGAAGAGCACAAAAGAGCAGCTGAGAGCTTTAGAAAAGCACTCGACGAGATAGTTGAAGGTGAAAAGAAGCTTGAAGACCTACCTAAGCCTAAAGTTAGCTTTCTAGACTTGAAAATCGAGCTAGTTAAGAGGATGCTCACTCACTGCAACTTCTGCGAAAGAAGATGTGGAGTTAACAGGGCTGAGGGAGTGAAGGGCTTCTGCAGACTAGACTCCAAAACATACGTGTCGTCCTGGTTCCACCACTGGGGTGAAGAAGCTCCACTAGTTCCAAGCGGCACAATATTCTTCGGCTCATGCAATTTCAGGTGTGTCTTCTGCCAAAACTACGACATAAGTCAACTTCACCCATATGCAGGAATACAAGTTAACTCCAAGGAGCTAGCAAAAATTCAAGCTACGCTGAGGAGGGAGGGAGTGAGGAACATTAATTACGTAGGAGGAGAGCCGACGCCCAACCTCCACACAATAATCGAATCTCTAAAATACCTCGACGTAAACGTCCCCCTACTCTGGAACAGCAACATGTACTGCAGTGTAGAAACGATAACCATACTCTTGGAATTAATAGACATCGCCCTACCAGACTTCAAGTACGGCAATGACTCATGCGCTAAGCGCCTGTCCATGGTCGACAGGTACTTCGAAGTAGTCTCCAGAAACCACAAGATGATGCACGACTACGGCATAGACATGATCATCAGGCACCTAGTAATGCCAAACCACGTCGAGTGCTGCACCAAGCCAATTCTAGAGTGGATAGCTGAAAACCTCCCAAGAGCAATGGTAAACATCATGGGGCAGTACAGGCCCGAATACCTAGTCGCGTGGGAGCCGGAGAAGTATCCAGACATCGCTAGGAGGCCGTCGCAAGAGGAGATGGAAGCATCCTTCAAGTATGCTGACGAGCTAGGAATATGCTACAGACCAGTTTCTTAAAATTTCAAATGCAAGTTTCTCACTTAAATCAGGATGACATGCACCTTCCCGCGTAAAGGATAGGAGTTCTGGTTTCAACTGGCAAAGCTTCTCCTTTCTAACCCAGAAGATCGCATCAGATATTTTTGCGACTACGTCTGGAAAGTAGGGTAGAAGAAGCCACTTCCCCATAATGTTAGTACACTTGACTGGTGATACTATAATTAGCCGCTCAACCCCATACGCGAATGCTATAGTCGATAGAACTTTGAACTCACTTAAGAGAAGTCTAGATATTGCAGCTCGCTTAGCTCTAAGCTCAAATCTCCTCACTATTGGCGGAAAGTGAAATTGCATTGAAGTATACTGCTGAAGAGCTGTGTAGAATATGCATTTCACATCTGAGCATATGCTTGATAAGCTGCGAATACATTTTGATAAAGAGCCGCTAACTTCGAGGATGAATACATCCTCATCAAGGTCGGTGAGAAGCGGCATGTCAACTATAAGTAAGCTAGGCTTCCACTTGCAAGCCAAAGCACTAATAACCCTTTCAAGCTTCAATCCAAACAGCGTAACTACTTTCCAGCCATTCGACTCTATACGCGACTTCAAAGCGTTAATAGTCCAAGAAGTCATCCATGCTCTTCTCCTTAATCATCCTCCACAGAATCACACTTCCAACATGCGTGCATATCCTCTTCATTCGAATAGCGGCGAATAGCTTCTTAGGGTCATAGCAGGTGCAGCTGTACACCTTGTCTTTAGGGTGAAAGGTAACTACGTAGAAGGCTTCACAATCTCCTAAACTCCCTCTCCCCCTTACAATCCACATGTTTGGTTTAGGTGTAGAGTAGACGTCGACGAGCCTCAACTTGCATCGGTAAAACCAGGAGTATGGCTTGCCGCTGAACTTCACCTTGAACTTCTCGAAGGCGCGTTCAAGCTGGTCTGCTGAAACTCCTAACTTGACTAGTACAGTGAGCCTCTTGATGTCTCTACGTCTAGAGGACATCCACTAAGCCCTTCTCCGAAATTCCAAATGTTGCAGATGATCCTCTCTGCAGGTAGGGGCTATCCTCAACGAGCATCCTCCTAACTAGAATTCCCTGACGCTTAGAGTGTTGAGGCGCCATGAATAACCTGTGAGTAGTGCCGTGAGCAACTACATGGCCTCCAGCTGCAGTAACTCCACCGCCAGCTACTGGCTTAGCAACCACGTGGTTAGTTACGATGACGTAGACGTTGTACATCATAGCTACTCTCAAGAGGAAATTTAGCATGTAGTTGAGCGTCTGCTGCCTGGCAACCAGCATCTCCCTACCCCTATACTCGGCGCGGACGTGAGAGATCAAGCTGTCAACAACGGCTAGCTTGACGCCCTCCTCCTCAATGTACTTAGGGAGAATAGTCCTTATGCAGTCTATTTGCTCGTCCACATTCATGGGCTGGAAAACAAGTACACCGGACAGAGGGTCTTCAATATTGAAGCGCTCTCCAATTTTCGCTATTCTACTCTCAGAAAAGGTGCCTTCAGTATCTATGTAGAAAGCCTTTCCACCAACACCACCTCTATTCACTGTCAATTGGACGGTGGTTGAGAGCTGGAAGCAGAGTTGAGATTTACCAGTTCCATACTCACCAACAACTTCGTAGATGCACCTGGGCTCGAGGCCTCCCTCCAATAGCTGGTCAATAGACTTTACGCCAGTGGTTAGTCTTGGGAGCTCACTGCGCATTGAAGCGTACTCAGAGGCTCTAAGGACTTTCTGCGGCCTAAAAGCTCGCCTCACTCTCATTAAAGCTCTATTTATCCTCGAGTAATCGTCTACGTCGACGTACATTAGCAGCTCGTCCAGCCCATACAAGGCTAGCTGCCTTGGAGTTAGGATTCCAGCTTTCCTCAGCTTCTCAGCAGTTGCAGGTCCAACTCCAGGGATGTCTTCAAGCTCCTTAAAAACCTCATTCTCAAAATCCTCCACCTTCAATCACCTCCAAAAACAGCTTTTTCAAGTAGTTAAGGTGAAGAATGACCTTGTCAAGCTCAAAAACTAAATCGCGTGGGGTAAGTTGAGGAGAAGTAGAGGTGAGGTCTCTAAGCGCTTGGATTAGTGAATTTACCTTCCCCCTATCATAATACTCCTCGAAGAGAAGCTTACCCTCACTTCTACCTGCGTCAGAGCGCTTAGGCATGAGAATTAACTCTCTCCTTACATTTCCACTCCTAGTCAATCTGTAATTTGCAATTACGAGGCCCTTTGAAGAGGCTAGGACAACGTAGCTGAAGCCTCTCCCATCTCTATGCCATCTAATCCAGCTACTCATCACCATCACCCCTATAGCTTGAGTACTCATTTAGCGCTGCAATGCCGGAGGGCGTTATTCTCAAGTAGTACTTGCCATCTCTCCCAACGACATCTGCAATGAAGCCATACGCTGAAAGCACACTGATTATGCGCTGTGCTACTTCGCTACTTAGCCCTAAGACTCCTACAGCATACCCCATGAGGGTGTCGCGGTCTGCAGCTCCTTGAAGTAGGAATGACAGTATCTGCGCAGCAGGGTCTGCTAATCCTCTAAACATTTTGTGAAGGGCAGACTCCACCTTAGGCTTAGTTGGCTTGATGACGTCCTCAACTGGAATCCTCACCTCAGGCAGTTCTTTAAATTTGAGCTCTGCAATACTAACTCTACCACCATAGAATACGAGGAAAGCACTACTTGGAATGTAATTTACGTGCTCCAGTCGGAAGTCGGCAAGCGGGAGAAGAGCTGATAGAGCATTAAATTCCTCTTTAGAGCGTGGAGGCGATGAAAAGGCGCAATTGAGGCTAAGTCTAGCTCTGAATGCAAGTAGCATAGGGCTTCTGCAAGATAAGATTATAGCAGGATTCCTCGACCGCTTCAAAATATCTAAGATGAAGAGGGTTCTCTCAAAGGCTACAGCATACTCCTCTCTTAAAGCTCTCATTAGGCCCGGCATTAGTAGATCTGACTCCTCCAAAACTAGTTTTACGTCGCTCCTCTCGGAAAAATTCAGGAAGAGGAGGATTGAAGCTAAAACTCTAAATTCTCTAGGTAGGTGGTGGAGATCTACTATTAGGAGAGAATTACCTACATCATCTAGCCCCAGGAATCCACTAAATGATGATCCAATTCTACCCCAAGTTAAATTGTCTAGAAGCCTTAGAAGCCTGAAGCTGTACGGCCTAGTGGATGCTATTTGCGATTGCGATTCAATTTCAAGTATAACATCCTCAACACTAGGCTCATAAACACCTCTAGCTACGAAACGAGCTAGAGCTTGCTGCAAAATTCTAGCAGAAACTTCACTTATGTGGAAGCTCAACTTGAAAGCTTCAGAAATTTCAAAAGCTCGAATATAAGGGTCAAACCAAGATAGGTTGAAGGGAGAAATAGAGGCGTTAAAGCCGAGGCGAACTAATTTACAATCCCTGCATAATGAGCAGAGGGCAGAATACTCTCCAAAGCCGTCGATAACTATGGTCTTCTCCCAGCCCAAGGCGTCCAAAATAGATGCATTAATTTTAACTCGCTCACTAATCGGCCCAAAAGTGCCTAAAAGGCACTTGGCCACGCGAAGACTTGAAAGTATAGACGCTAAATTTACGATCCCAAGCATTCTAGGAACAACTACCATGAATCACCAACCTCCAAATGCAAATGGCCTTCATTAGAATGGATGTTAAGAGGAGGAGAATTGCGGAGTTAATGGAGCATTTCAAATAGGATATGAAGGTTAAAGCGTCAACTAGAAATGATAAGGTTAGGATGGACTTCGCGCGCTTAACTACTCTCGAAGAAGGTAGGCAGATAGACTTAATATTGTAGAGGCTTTTCAATTCGCGAGATGGAAGTATAAATTCACCATCCCTAAGAGCATAATTGCCTGCTAGAAGCTCATTTAGAGCAGCATCTAATCCTTCACTTGAAATGATCATTGCTGGAATCTTTCCTCTTAAAACTAGAGCTAAAGATAGAGATTCAACATCACCTTTTCGCTCAAAAACACTATCAATTCGCATCTTATTTTGGGAAATCATAGCTCAACACCCCAAAAGCTCGCTGTTAATAATGCGCTGACCAGCTCTTCGCCTTTCAGAATCTTAACTTCACTAGCAGGTATCGATGTAGCCAGAGAATTTAGAATTCCAGATATTATTGAAACTGCCTCATCCTTACTTCGAATAGATGAGGAAATCCGTGGACAAAGTAGGTAAAAGTCTCCACGAGACTTATTCCTAATAAAAATGAAGGAATAATCTGCAGGAATGCTCTGCAAAATCTTCTTGAAAAGCTCTTCATCCCTAATTTCACGGAAAGCAAGAGCTCCAGAGACTGAGAATCCACCTAAACCTGATGAGCAGAGAGCTACGCAGCCCAGTACGCCGAGTTTAATATTGACATCAAATATTGTTTTTGAAAAATTGCTGACTTTTAACTTCTCAATAATCACAGTCTTTTTAACAATGCATTTATTTTTCTTGTTTTTGCTGTTTTTTAATTTTTTAATTAAGTAGATTATTAGAAATGATGGGATAAGTATGAAGGTAAGGATGTGAAAGTTGGCTGCGAGCAGGAGGAGAGATAGTAGTAATGTGATCAAGCTGAGCAAGTCGACCACCGGTTTAAGGTGGAACGTGGAGGAAGTTAAGCATGTTTTAGATGTCCGGCGAACAGCTTACATTCGATGAGTGGCGAATAATTAATTGCTAGGTGGGGTTGAGTTATTTGATGAAGTTGGTGGAACATTGAGTAACAGTGTAGAGTTGAAAGCTGAGGAGCTGAAGGTTTTAGCTGACAAAACTAGGTTGAGAATACTTGTATTGCTTAAGGAGAGAGGAGAGCTTGGCTTAAATGATATTTCAAATTTGACTGGTAAAGCCAAGTCCACGATTTCAGATCACTTGAAGCTCTTGCTCAAGGCCGGGTTTATAGAGAGGAAGGAGGCGGATAGGGGGTTTCTATACTTTTTAACTGAGAAGGGTGCGAGTGTTCTTCCGCTGATTGAAGATAAGCCTTATACAGTTAGGGTTGAAGAAGAAGCAGCCTCCTCCAGCTTCATGGTTAACATTGAGTTGTGGCTTGAGAGGATTGGCAGGGGTAGAAGACATGTGGTACCTTCAGTTTTACTGGGCTTGTCAATGATCATTCTTGGGTACATGCCGTTATCAGCGGTGGTAACGTCATTAGCTCTAGGAGCAATTTTAGGATTGCTGGATGCGAATGCCCGCGAATTTGCTGAAAGCTCAGCATTATATGCAGTTTTCACTGCAATTTCAGCCATCTTGAGGGAGTGGAGTTTAGCTATGATACTCACCGTCCTACCTTCACTTGCAATCTTCATTTTAATTGGAGGAATTGCGTGGATAGGGGTTAAACTCATAATGCAGAAGTGGATAAGGTAGTGTGGGGTAGAAATTGGCTAGAGTATGCCCAGAATGTGGTGGAGAAATGATCTTTGACAGAAGCAGGTACGCTTACGTCTGTAGGACTTGCGGCTTAACCCTCACTAGGTTCGAGCTGGATAAGTATAGGGATCGGAGAACTTCTAAGAGAGAAGATGAAGATTCTTGGAAGAAAGAGTACTTGAAGTGGTGGTTAAGCTCTAAGAAGTAAGGCGAAGAGTATTGACGCAGAGCCTTAAGATAGTTGAGATCATAAATATTGGTGAAGAGCTGCTTATAGGCAGGATAGTTAACACAAATGCTTCTTGGCTAGCTAAGAAGATAACTGCACTTGGAGGTAGGGTTAGGCGAATAACAATTGTCGGCGACGATCTGAATGAAATAGCTTCAGCTATAATTGAGGCGGTGAATAGAAAGCCAGACATTATAATAACCACTGGAGGGCTCGGGCCGACGTTCGACGACAAGACTATGGAGGCATTAGCAAAGGCTATTGGAAAGCCCTTAAAAATCACTTCTGAATCCTTAGCAGCTTTAAAGAAAGCCTGCAAGAGGAGAGGAGTCCCACTAGATGAAAAGCGAATGAAAATGGCATACATACCTGAAGGAGGAGAAGTTCTTCCAAATCCTGTAGGATTAGCTCCTGGAGTGATGGTAAATTATGAAGGTGTGACTATTGTCGCCCTTCCAGGAGTGCCGGATGAAATGAAGAGTATGTTTGAAAGAAGTTTAGCAAGCAGGTTTTTAGGTAGAGGATTCGTCGAAGCTGAACTACTTGTTGAAGACATATATGAGGCAGATTTATCCCCCATCCTGGATAAGATAATAAAGCTGTTTCCTAAAGTATACGTAAAATCTCACCCTCAAATGAGATGTGGAAAGCCTGTAATAACCCTACACCTATATGGCCGAGATGTTACTAGCCTAGAATTGGATAAAGTTTGTGAAGAAGTTATGAATATGATTTCAAGCTTAGGTGGAAAGATAAGTCGAGTTAAGTAGGTGAAAGCTTATGCTCTCAATAATGGTTATTGGAACAGCAGGATCTGGGAAGAGCGCTCTAACAGCAGCCTTCTCAGACTGGCTGAAGAACCAGGAAAAGGAAGTTGGGACACTTAATTTAGATCCCGGCGTTAAGTGGCTACCCTACTCCCCAGATGTTGACATTAGAGAGTACATAAGCATTGACGAAGTGATGGAGAAGTACGGATTGGGACCTAATGGAGCACTCATCGCATGTGTAGATATGATGGCAAACTACATTCAAGAAGTGAGGAATGAAATCCGCGACTTAGCTATAGACTACCTCATCATCGACACGCCGGGGCAAATGGAGCTCTTCGCATTCAGAACCTCAGGGCCATTCATAACTGCTAAAATTGGCGGTGAAAACCTAATTATCCTATGCCTCTTAGACTCGATGTTCACCAAAAACCCAAGCGACTTTGTGTCAATCCTCCTACTAGCAACCTCAGTCCAGTATAGGTTCTTAAAGCCGCAGATAAACGTGATTTCAAAGGCAGACATGCTGTCAATTGAAGACAAGATGCGCATAGAGAACTGGATTGAAAATCCAGACGAGCTGAGAATGGCAGTAATGGATGAGAGGCATGTCATGCAGAGAGAGCTCAGCAAGAGGATAAGCGAGGCAATAAGCTCAGAGCTCCTGGCAGACCTCGTATTCACTTCAGCATCAACGTGGGAGGGATTTGACAATCTATACGCCCTAATACAGAGAATAGCGGGAGAAGTCTAGAGGTAACGGAAGAGTATTTTAATTAGATAGGGAAAAGCTGATTGCACACAGAAGGAGGGAAAACTGTGGAGCAGGTTAAGGCGATAATCGAGAAGGCATTGATGGAGAATAGGAAGTACCTTCTGGAAAGTGAAGCTAAGAAGATATGCGAAGCATATGGAATACCAGTCACACGATTTAAAGTCGCAACAAACGAAGAGGAAGCCGTAAAATTTGCCAATGAAATAGGCTACCCAGTAGTTTTCAAAATAGTCTCGCCAGACGTAATTCACAAATCAGATGTAGGAGGAGTCATACTCAACATTAAAAATGACGAGGAAGCCAAGAAAGCTTACAAGCAAATATTAGAAAACGTCAAAAAGCACGTTCCAGATGCAAAAATAGTTGGAGTCTTCGTTCAAGAAATGGCGCCGCAAGGAACAGAAGTGATAGTCGGAGCGCTAAAAGACCCGCAATTTGGCCCCACAGTAATGTTTGGTCTAGGGGGCATATTCGTAGAAATTCTGAAAGACGTCACTTTCAGAATAGCGCCAGTAACTAAGGAAGAAGCCGAGGAGATGATCAAGGAGATTAAAGGCTATCCGATACTTAGAGGCTATAGAGGGAAGCCTCCTTCCGACGTGGAAGCAATAGTAGACATAATAGTCAAGGTATCTAAATTAGTGACGGACTTCCCACAAATAAGCCAGCTAGACTTAAACCCGATATTCGTCTACGAAAAGGGAGCAAAAGTCATTGATGCGAGGATAATTCTAGAATGAACGAAGCCTACGAGCAAGAGCTGAGGACCATAGAGGGAAAAATCAAAGAAGCTGAGAGCATAATTAGAGATCTGAGAAGTAAGCAAGAGAACCTCAAAAGCCAGTTGAGAAGTGTAGTAGAGCGAATTAGGAGAGAAAGGCAGAAGGTAGAAGACTTCATTAGTAGCGTAGAGGGAGTGAAAGCAAAGTTAGCTGAAGTGAGAAGTAGAATTAGAGAGGTTAAGGAGGAAATAAGAAGCCTTAAGAAAAGCATTAGGGAAAAAGCGGATAAAGCTAGGAAGATGAAGCTTCAATCATTAAATATAAGGAGAGAAGTTAGGAGTAGTTTAAAGCAAATTAAAGAGAGAATTGAGAAGCTGGAATGGTATCATCAAACGCACCCACTGAGCAGAGAGGAAGAAAAGAGAATTGTCAGTCAAATAGAAGATCTACATAAGAAAAAGAAGAAACTTGAAATTGCAATTTCACTTGAAGAGAAAGCCATAGAGCTTCAAGTCGAAGTTCAAGCTTCGAAGAGCAGGCTAAGTAAATTGCAGAGCGAGTTGGAGGAGCTTCTGAATAAGCTAAATGAGTTGAAGGAAGAAAGAGAGAAGATATTGTCCAAGAAGAAGGAGCAGTGGCAGCAAGTATGTAGCTTGAAGGATGAAGCCAGTAAAATTAGAAGTGAGCTGAGCGCCATTAGCGAGAAGATCCAAGAACTTCAAAAGGAGTTAATCAACCTTAAGGCTAAGCGCAATGCCATTCTCCTTAAGATCGAGAAGGAAAAAAAGAGAAAGGCAATGATAAGATTAGCTGAAGTAGCTAAGGAGAAACTGAAGCGCGGAGAGAGGCTGAGTTTCGAAGAATTTAAAGCGCTGATGGAAGTAGATAAAAATGTGATGACAACTTTATAGTTATATTGAGTTAAGTGAGGGATAATGAGCAAAGGCGAAGTACAAAAAGCGAATAAGGTGTTAATTCTCTGTGTTGACAGAGATGATGATGTCGGTATAGTTACAGGCGCTAAAAGCCCAATTGTCGGTCGTAATGAAAATTTGAACGTAGCGACGAAATTCGCGTTGAGAGATCCAGAAGACTCGGACGTAAATGCCATTTTCGCCGCAATTGGGCTTTATGATGAGTTGAAAAATGAGGGAGTTGACTGTGAAATAGCAACTGTAACTGGGCTAGCTGAAGGCGGCCTTAAGGCTGATATGAAGATCATTGAAGAGTTGAATCAAGTTTTAGAGAAATTTCCTGCAGATAGCGTTATACTAGTGACTGATGGAGCAGCAGATGAGGTCGTAATTCCAGTCATACAGTCGAGAATTCCCATACTGTCAGTTAAGAGAGTGCTCGTTCAACAGCAGAGAGGAGTTGAGGAGACCTACATCCTAATAGCCCGATACTTGAGGAGGATATTGGAAGAGCCACAGTACGCTAAGATGTTCCTAGGAGTGCCTGGAGTAATTTTCCTCTTACTCGCAGCACTAAATATCGCTGGTTACGGCCAGTACACCACTCTAGGTGCTTTGATAGTTATTGGAGCGGCTTTCGTCATTAGAGGATTTTCAATGGACAAAATTATAATGAGATGGTGGGCTTCATCTCCAATAATATTCTTCACTGGATTCATAACTTTAATCGCGTGCAGCGTGGCAGTTTATGAAGGATTAAACAGAGTTATCTCAGAGTTGCAGGCTAATCCCGAGTTAATTTCGAACATTCCGAGGATGACTGGCTTCTTCCTAAGTCAAGCAACCGACATATTTCTTGTGGGAATTGGAATTCTCTTAGCCGGAAGAATGATCGACAAGTACTTGAGGGAGAAGCCCAAGTTATGGCATGACTTCGTTGGATTAATGTTTCTCGGCACAATTCGCCCAGTACTGCAAAATGTATCCTACATATTGACCACTCCCGGAAGTGGTCATGAAACTCTAATCTACTCTCTCATAATTACTACAGGCATATGCTCCAGCCTAATAGTCACCTTCACCTTGATAGATAAGATAAAGGAGAGGCGAAGCAAAGGAGGAACAGCTCAAAGTGGAAAGTAAAGTTAGAATAGCAATTATAGGTGGATCAGGCCTAGAAAGAGCTCTTGAAAGTGGAGAGGAAAAACGCATCAAGACACCTTATGGAGAAGTAAGCATTACAATAGGCACTTTAGGAGGAGAAAAAGTAGCATTCATACCCAGACATGGAAGACACCACGAAAAGCCGCCTCACAAGGTAAACTACAGGGGGAATATCTGGGCTCTCAGCCAACTTGGGGTTGAGAGGATATTAGCTTCAAATGCAGTTGGAGGAATAAGAGATGGTCTAAAGCCTGGAGACTTCGTCATCGTGCACGACTTCATAGACTTAACTAAAAGTAGACCGCTGACATTCTATGACGGCCCTAAAGTAGTCCATGTAGACATGACCGAGCCATACTGCCCTGAATTGAGAAAAGTCCTAGTTAGAGTAGCTAGGAGACTTCCAGTAAGAGTGTGGGATAGTGGAGTGTACGCTTGCACTGAAGGGCCGAGGTTCGAGACCCCAGCAGAGATAAGAATGCTCAGACTCTTAGGTGCAGATGTAGTTGGAATGACAAGTGTTCCTGAAGTCGTCCTAGCTAGAGAGCTTGGCATTTGTTATGCAACGGTATGCGTAGTCACTAATTATGCTGCAGGAATGCAGGAGAGAATTACTGCTAGCGAAGTCGTCGAAATTATGAGAAAAGCCGTTCCACTACTAATAGATCTTTTCGAAAAATCGATCTCGGAGATCCCTAAAGAAAGAAATTGTAGTTGTGCTAACGTGCTTCTAGAAGCACAGCATTAAGTTATAATCCGGCTTAATCTATTCAAGAGTTCATAGCCATCCTCCTTCACTAGAACCATTTCCTCGATTCTGACTCCGCCGAAGTCTGGTATGTAGATTCCAGGCTCAACGGTAACTACATTGCCAGCTTGAAGGATGTCTTCGCTTTGAGAGCTTAGTCGAGGATCTTCGTGGACGTTTAACCCTACACCGTGTCCGAGTCCGTGAATGAAGTACTCTCCATACCCTCTATCAACTATAACTTTCCTCGCTGCTGCATCCACATCTGAAGCTTTAACGCCAGCTGAGATCCTGCCTAGTGCTGCCTCTATAGCGTCATTAACGCACTCCATCAACTTCAAGGCATCTGCACTCATCTTACCGTCGACAACGCCAGTTCTAGTAATATCGGAGCAGTACCCTCCATATTTCGCTCCTATGTCGATGACTACTAGCTCTCCGCTTTTTAGGCGCTTGTGGGAGGATTGGCCGTGAGGATATGCTGAGCGCACTCCTGAGGCTACTATTGTTTCGAAGGAAAACCACTCAGCACCTTCCTTTCTCATAGCGTATTCAGCTTCACCAGCAACCTCAACTTCTTTAACTCCATCTTTTAGTGCATTGATTGCAGCTTGAACTCCGCTCTCTGCAATTCTCAAAGCCCTTTTGATCAACTCAACTTCTTCAGCACATTTAACTGCTCTTAGCCTACTGGGAATTTTAGATGCAAATTTGAGCTCAAAATTCTTCAATTTGTCAGCTAAGGCGTTGTATAGAGAAATCGACGTCACGTCCTCCTCGATACCGATAGTTCCTCTCTCTAGGACTTTGCTTAGTTCAAGTGGAATTGCCTCTGAGAGCTTAACTCCCCTCTCAACAGGTACTACGGATCCAAGCTTTACAGATGAAGAGGCTTCCTCATACTCCAATTTTGGAACTAGGAGTACCGGCTCTCCACTTGACGGTATGAGCAGAGCGTAACCTCTTGGGAAGCCTGTAAAGTAGTAGAAGTTTTCCTTTTTCAATATCAGCATAAGATCGATTGACTCTTTCTCCATTATTCTTTTAATAGCTGAAATCCTATCTTTAAAAGTGCTAGTGCTCAACATGATAAACACCTGGCGGGGACATTATTGATTAAGCCTGAGGACATTTTAAAAGTTACACTTGAAGTTAGGAGAGAGCTAGGCTACCATACAGTCAGCACACCCAACATACTTTCAGTGAGGCTAGATGAGGAAGAGGACAAGATGTACATACTTTGCGGGGACAGGCCCGATAGAGCTGTTTTAATGGGTCCTGGAGGCAGAGTTCTCGTAGAGCTTATGAAGAGGCTAAATGTTAAAGTCATCGTGGTGAGGACTTTAACCGACATCCTCGTCAGAGCTGAGAGGATTAGGCAAGCATTGGATAGTGCGAGGAAACTGCTTGATGAAGTATCTTCAAGTAATGTGAGAAAACTGCTTAAAGAGCGGTTAATTCCAATAGCCGAGGAGGAGCTTAAGGATCCAATTAAGCGCCGAATACCTAAGTTCGAGGATTTAGACGTAGATGTGGCAGTAGCATTTTCAGGTGGAGTGGATAGTGCAGCTACACTCGTTTACGCCAAGATGCTTGGATTGCACGTAACTTCAATCACAGTATATCCTGGACCATTCATAATTCCTGAGCACGCAGAGAGGGTTGTGAAGGAGTTTACCGAGAAAGTTGGGGTTGACTGCGTATTTGTCAAGCCGACTTCCAGCTTTGATAACATAATTTCAAAGGCAATGGCAGGCCACATAATGCCTTGTAAGCGGTGTCATGAAATTGTTGAAAGAACGGTTTACGATGAAGTTTCTAGACGTAATATTGAGGTGGTGTTTTTCGGGGATATGCTTCCTACAGGGTGTCATTCGATTAGGTGCGTTAATGACATCGTTAGGGTGAATTTTCCTGCATTTTTAGCGTTAACTAAGACGGACACCATAATTATTTCCAAGCAGCACGGGTATCCTGATGTGAAGCTCAAGTATGGCTGCCCTCTCCTTAGAGTTGTTTTGAAAAGGCATAAGCACTTGAGGTTGGCTGCAATTCAGCGAGTTTTGAGAGAGGCTAGAGCAGGAGTACTTGAGCCTAATCAAGCATTAAAATTGATTAAAAGTGTAATTGCACTTTAGCACACTCTTGGAAGTGGCATTCCAATTGGAGGTTCTAGTATTCGCTTACCGCCAATTACCGTCTCCAAAATGACGTAGCCTGGACTTTCACTTCGAACTTCACCGATGATAGCAGCATCTCTCCCAAGCTTTGTTGACTTTATGGCTTCTAGCACTTCACTAGCCTTTTCAGCTCTAACTCCAATAACGGCTCTCCCTTCACAAGCCAAGTATAGGGGATCTAGACCTAGCATTTCAGCAGCAGCTTTCACTTCACTTTTGATTGGTATTTTGTCTTCTCCTATCCAAACGCTGACCCCTGACTTCTTCGCTAGCTCATTGAGAGCTGCAGCTAAGCCACCTCTAGTAGGGTCTTTAGCTGCAGTAATTCCACCTACTTTGAGTGCTGCTTCCATTACTGGCCAGATTGGAGCTACATCTGAGGTTATGCTGCATTCAAAAGAAATTCCTTCTCTGACAGAGATTAATGCCAATTCATGGTCGCCAATGGTGCCAGTGACGATTATTTTGTCTCCAGGTCTTAGGCCTGAGTCTCGTATTACTCTTCCTCTTTTAGCTAAGCCTATGCCGGTAGTAGTTATGACAATTTTGTCTACCTTACCTTTAGGCATGACCTTGAAGTCTCCTCCAATGACTGCTACGCCTATATCTTCAGCGGTAGTGGCCATTGAATGTACTATTTTCTTCAAGTCAGATATCGGGAAGCCTTCTTCAACAATCATCGAGTTGAGGATTGCAAGTGGCTTTGCCCCCATAACTGATAGGTCATTTATCGTCCCCGAAATAGCCAGCTTGCCTATGTCTCCTCCTGGAAAGAATATGGGATCCACCGTATACCCATCAGAAGTCATCACTAGCTCCAAATCCTCAATTGGTATCGTCGAGCCGTCGTCCATGTCCTTAAGACCTAAACCCTCAAAAACACTTCCAAGCTTGAAATTAGGTATTATGATCTCCTTGATAAGGTTCGCCATGGCTTCTCCACCGCTTCCATGGATTAGCTCGACCCTATCGCCGATTAGCACTTCGACCTCCCCTCTTGAAAACCATAATACTTAATAGTCAGCGATAAATGTAGCGTTAAATTGGTGTAAAACGCTGGAGGCGTTGCAATGAGCTTCTATCAAGGGAAAGATCTTCGCAAGCCAAGTGGCGGTAGAATTAGGCCACATAGGAAGAAGAGGAAGTTCGAGCTAGGAAGACCCCCAACTGAAACTTTGCTTGGAAAAGAGGAGATTAGGAAAGTCGAGAGAGTTAGAGGAGGAAACATAAAGATCAGGTTGAAGCTTTCCGCTTTCGCTAATGTAACTGACCCTGAGACGGGTAAGACTCAGAGGGTTCCAATCATTAGGGTCAAGAAAAATCCAGCAAACCCAGATTATTCAAGGAGAGGCGTAATAACGAAAGGGGCTGTCATCGAAACACCACTAGGAGAAGCCGTAATAACTTCAAGGCCAGGGCAAGAAGGCATAGTGAACGCCGTGCTAGTTAAAGGCAAAAAGTAATCATGGCGATCTAGTTGCGAAGGAGAGATAGGATAGTTATCTGGCCTATTTACTTCAATTCTAACGTTAGTAGAAGTTACGGGCGTAAAGTGCCTTTGAGCCTTTCAGTTGAAGACCCTAAACTGGAAGAGGTTGTTGAAGCAGCACGTAGAGTTGGACTTAACCCGATAGTCGAGGCAGATAAGGCTTACCCGAAGATGTGGTGGAAAGAGAAAGGGAGAATATTAGTTGAAAAGCGGGCGAGCAAGACTAAAATCCTAAAGGAGATAGCGTTAGCTTTAAAGGAGGTTAGGCGTAGAAGTAAGCAGAAATGATAAGTTCTCATGTGTTCTTTATATTTGTAAAGTGCGCTACACTTATAAGAGCATTCTTCTATTTCAATAACGCGCTTTGGGGTTGATGTATTGAAGCGCCTCGGGAGAGTACTTCGCGTCACGAGGCGAGGCTTGATCCTCGTAAAAGCCACTGCTGCACCGCCAATTGATGCGAGAATTCTAGACGCTAAGGGAAGACACATAGGGTGGGTTTACGACGTATTTGGACCCGTAAAATCACCTTATGTTTTGGTTAAACCTTCCACCGACTTAGATGAGCTTAAAAGCTCTCTGAAAGGTGGAATTTACTTTTCTGGTACTGTTAAGAGGAGGATGAAGACTTGGAAAAGGATGAGGCGCAAATAGAGAGATGTCCTGAGTGTGGTAGTACTGAACTCATAAGGGATTATGAAAGGGCGGAAATAACATGCCTCAACTGCGGACTTGTCATTAGTGAGAGAATAGCAGATCCAGGACCTGAGTGGAGAGCTTTTGACCAAGAGCAAAAGGAAAAGCGCGCGAGAGTAGGAGCGCCAATGACATTAACTATACACGATAAGGGCCTCTCGACAATCATTGACTGGAGAGATAAAGACAGCTATGGAAAGGACTTAACTCCACGAAGGCGAGCGCAAATTTACAGGCTTAGAAAGTGGCAGAGGAGAGTTAGAGTCTCAGATGCCTCCGAAAGAAACTTGGCCTTTGCACTTCAGGAGATCGAGAGAATAGCATCACAATTAGGCTTGCCGAGAAGTATACATGAAGAATCCGCGTTAATATACAGGAAGGCAGTTGAAGAAAGACTTGTAAGAGGAAGGTCTATTGAAAGCATGGCAGCTGCAGCTCTCTATGCAGCATGCCGCAGGTTCGGCATACCTCGAACACTAGACGAAATAACGAGAGTTGCCAGAGTTGGGAAGAAAGAAATCGGCAGGAGCTATAGATTCATAGCTAGAGAGCTCTTGAGGAAGATTCCCCCAACAAACCCCATAGAGTACATACCGAGACTTATAAGTCAACTTGAATTGGCAGGAGAAGTTCAAATGAAGGCGAGCGAAATAGTTCAGCAAGCTAGTAAAGTTGGACTGACCTCTGGTAGAGGCCCAATAGGCGTAGCAGCAGCTGCAGTTTACATTGCAAGCGTAGTACTAAACAGGAAGCGCACCCAAAGAGACATTGCAACTGCAGCAGGCGTAACTGAAGTCACTATAAGAAACAGGTATAAAGAGATATGCAAAGTTTTGGGCCTTGATCAAAAGTATCTACAAAAAATACGAAAGGAGTTACCAAAGCATTTAAAAACTTAAGTGTAGAAATAAAACATTAACACAATGC
>QMRA01000002.1:0-22309 GCA_003649155.1 Thermoproteota archaeon
AGAGGGTCAATGAGGTTAAAACCCGTGAATTGAGCTGGAAATACTGAAGCTACTCAGACTCTTCTCCACGCACTTCGATAAATTCCAACTTCTTGCTCATATGCGTGAATTATTGCTGTAGCAACCACCCACGCATCTAGGGATTTGGGGTATATGGCCACCTTCTCATCTGCCAATTTCAGCGTTTTATCCGTGAAAGTTCCATGAGGGAATCCTCCTATTATGACTACTGGCTTATCCTCTTTTGCGATTTCTTCGGCTACTTTCTTAGGCGTACTCTGGCTGCCTCTTGACGTCAACAATATTACTCTTGTTGGCTCTATTTCTTCCAGCAATTGCTCCAACGTTTTATCTTGAACTTTAAGTAATGGCTCTACTGCCCGTGGTGGCACTTTTCCCTCTTTGAACAGCTGTTCAAATAGCCCAACAAATCTAAGGTAATTTCTTGGCAGCCTTGTTGATGAATCTACATATATGACTTTATCATTTATCGTATGCACATAAGTTTGTAAATAACCCTCCAAGTTCGCTGGTGAGCCTAGTATCTGAAGAAGCGTTATATGCGTTATATCTGGCCTTCCTCTTTTCCAATTGTACTCTAACTTCTTCATGGCGTGATAGTGGCGGGAAACGTCTAGGAGTATTTCATGTGGTTTTTTCCCTCTTCTCCTGGCATCCTTCACTATTATTGGATGATTTTGAATCTTCCTAGGTATCGTTTCCAGTGCAGCCTCAGCTAATATTAACTGTAGATGAGTCATCCTTCCACCGCTTGCTATCAGCTTAATTATATCGTTTGCTTAATAATTTGATTGGTGGTCTCTTGCCTCGACTAATCAAAGATATTGCTGTTCAGAGGATTGACCGTCTTTTCAAGCTAGCTGAAAGCGTTTTTCTAAGTAGCCCTGAACTGGCTAATAGGTACGTAGCACTTGCTCGTCGCATCAGTATGAGGTGTAGAGTACGCATCCCCAAAAAATGGCGTAGGCGGTATTGCCATTATTGCGGAGCTTTTCTTTGGCCAGGCGTTAACTGCCGCGTCCGCATTCGCTCCAATAGGATGCCCCACGTAGTTATAACATGCTTCAATTGTGGAAGACAAATGCGCTTCCCATTTAAGCGGTAAGCGTGAAGTTTTTGTTTAACCTGTGCTGATTAAATGTGGGAGCATCATGTCAAGTTTATCACCTAAAGAGAAGCGTAGACTGGCGGACTCAGTTCAACAAGAAGCACCACACGTCCATGTAGGTAAGCGCGGGCTGTGCAGCGAAGTTCTTGATGAGATTGACAGGCAGTTGGAAGCGCGTGAAGTGATTAAGGTTAGAATACTTAAAAGTGCACTTCAAGTAGAAAATTGCGACCGTAAAACACTAGCTAAAAAACTCGCTGAAGCAGTAGGCGCTGAAATTCTGGACATCAGAGGATTGACTGCAGTACTGTATAGAAAGCGAAGACTTTATAAGAGGTAGTCTTACTTTCAACGCTGAGATTACTCTACTCATTTATGGTGATAAGTATGGCTACCCCTCATAGCGTGCCGCCGCAACTCCTAATAAATGAGTTGGCAAAGTACTTGAAGGAGCACTATCCTCAAGTTAAACCTCCAGCTTGGGCTCCATTCGTTAAGACTGGAGTCCATAAGGAAAGGCCGCCTCAGGATCCTGACTGGTGGTATGTCAGGTGTGCCTCCATACTCCGTAAGATATACATTTATGGGCCAGTTGGAGTTTCACGGCTAAGGACCGCCTATGGCGGTAGGAAAAGGCGTGGTACACGCAAAGAGCACTTTAGAAAAGGAAGTGGCGCAATTATTAGAAAGGCCCTTCAACAACTAGAGGCGGCTGGGTTGGTTGCTAAAGTTGAGGGTGAGGGGCGGAAGTTAACTCCTGAAGGGCTCTCTCTATTAGACAGGCTCTCTAACAGAATTTTCAGAGAGCTCCAAAAGAAGATGCCTGAGTTAAAAAAATATGTAATGACTACTAAGTGATGAATGTCGAGGTGCTAAGAACATGAGTGAAGTCAGCGACGAAGAGCTGGAGGCTATAAGGCAGCGGAAGCTACTTGAGCTTCAGAAGAAAATCATGGAAGCCAAGAAGAGAGAAGAAATGGAAGCTGAAAAGCAGGCTATATTACGTGTCATCTTAACCCCCAAGGCTAGAAGTAGATTAATGAATCTCAAAATGGTCCGCCCTGAGTTCGCCGCGCAACTCGAGCTACAGTTAATTCAACTCGCTCGCGCAGGCCGACTTCCCGTGCCATTAACTGATGAGCAACTTAAAGCTATTCTAATTCAATTAACAAGTAGTAAGAGAACTACTCGTATAATGTTTAAGAGGAAGCCTTAAGGTGGTGATCATGGCTAGAAATAAGCCCCTAGCTAAAAAACTCAGGCTTGCACGAGCTTTAAAACAGAATTCCCCTGTCCCCTTCTGGGTTGTAGTCAAAACTAGGGGAGCATTTAGGCGTCATCCCAAACTTAGACACTGGAGGCGAAGTAGGCTTCAACTATAGTGGTGATGTAAATGAGTAGTGGTGAAGAGGGCGCAAAAATCGTTGAAGAGAGGATTTATGTCGTTCCATTCAGAATTGCATTCTTCGTTCCAAGGCCAAAGCGAGTGCCAAGAGCAATTAGATTTCTTAGAAGCTTCGTACAAAGGCACATGAAAACAGATAAAGTCTGGATTTCTCCTGAAGTGAATGAAGCCATATGGAGTAGAGGTAAAAAGAAGCCCCCACGAAGAATTAAAGTCAGAGCAGTTAAGGAAGAAGATGGCACTGTGAAAGTGTACTTGGCAGAGTCATGAGGTTTAAAAGTTGATAGAAAGAATCACTATTTACGGAAGTTCAAGTATAGGTGTCTTCTGCCTAGCCACAGATTCATATGTAATTCTGCCTCCAGATGTAGCTGATAAAACACTAAAGGTAATAGAAGAAGTACTGGGAGTTCCAGTAGTGCAAACAAGAATAGGCGGCTCAGTTCTCATAGGCGCTCTAGCAATAGGCAATGATAATGGTGTTCTACTCCCCTACTACGCCTCTGACGAAGAGCTATCTTTCTTAAAGTCAACCTTACAAGTAAATGTGAGCACTTTACCAAGCAAAAAGACCGCTTTAGGGAATGTAATTTTAGCAAATGACCATGCTGCAGTTACGCATCCAGGGCTTGAATCAAAAGCGAAACGAATAATTGAAGACGTCTTGGGCGTTGAAGTTGTCGACGCTCAAATCGCCGGACTACCTATAGTTGGTGCAGCGGCAGTTATAACTAATAAGGGCGGGCTTGTACATCCTCTCGTCTCCGAGGAAGAACTAAAAAATATAAGCGATATCTTCAAAGTAAACGTCGACGTGGGAACCGTTAATGCGGGATTCCCCTTCGTGGGTATAGGGATTGTAGCAAATTCGAGGGGTGCTCTAGTTGGTTCAGCAACTACAGGTCCTGAACTTGCTCATATTGAGCGTGCTTTAGGATTATTGGAGGGTCCCCCATGAGTGTGAAAGTCTTTAGAGTTGAAGGGAAAATGCTCTTGCGCACTGGTGAGTGGCAGAAGTTCGTGATAGACCTCCCAGGAGTTAAACCTGAGGACGTACTTGAAAGAGTATACTCCTCGCTAACTGGTCTTCATAAGCTTAAGCGATCCCACATACACATTAAAAGTATAACTGTTATCCCACCGGAAGAGTCAAAGAATCCGCTAATTAATAGCATAATGGAGTTGAAGATGCGTGAGCAGTAGTGAACTTAACGAAAAGATCAGCAAGCTTTACGCAGAACTTAACATGCTTAATGCAATTGCAGAGTCTCTCCAAAGACATCACGATGCTCTATCAAAGATGATACTTGACGTACAATTCGCCCTAAATACTTTGAAGGAAATCAGAGAAATAGATAAAGGCCACAAGGCACTAATCCCATTAGGCTCTTTAGTTATGATAAACGTTTCAATCGAAGATAATCAGCATGCCCTCTTGAATGTTGGCTCTGGCATAATAGTTAAGAAACCAATAGCCGACATCGAAGAATACTTGGAAGATTATCTGTCAAAGCTTCAGAGAGAGCAACTAAATACGCAAAAAAGGCTTGAGAGCGTTATGGGGAGCATCTCAAATCTACAAGTAGAGCTTAACAAGTTGCTTCAAAGAGCAAGGCAATAGGTGCGTGCTTTGTTTAGTAAGCTGAGGAACACGCTAAGATACGTTCTAGATACTTTAACTTCGAAAACAATTACTGAAAGTGAATTAGAAGATGTAATGTTTGACTGGCAGTTAAGGTTAATTGAATGTGATGTCGCTTTCCCAGTAGCAGAGTACATTGCCAGCGAGGTTAAAAAAGAAATAGTAGGCTTAAAAGTTCGAAGATTTGGAAGCGACATAGTAGATAAAGTTAAAGGTGCAATCAAAAATGTTCTTCTAAGCATAATAGAGAGTGCAGGTAAACTTGACTTTATGGAACTTGTTCAAAGTCAACGTGAGAAGGGTGTTCCTCTTAAAGTTGTTTTTGTAGGAGTGAATGGAAGCGGTAAAACGACTACTATTGCAAAAATCGCTTACATGCTTAAGCAGAAGAACATTTTAAGCGTCTTGGCTTGTAGCGACACTTTCAGGGCAGGAGCGCAAGAACAGTTAGCTGTACATGCAAAAAGGCTCGGTCTTAAAATGATTAAGCACCAATATGGAGCCGATCCTGCTGCAGTAGCCTACGACGCAGTTAACTACGCTGTTGCTCACTCTGTTCCCGTAGTCTTAATAGACACTGCCGGAAGAATGCAAACCGACAAGAGTTTAATGGATGAGCTTAGGAAGATAATTCGCGTAATTGAAGCTGACCTGGTGATTTTCGTAGGTGATGCGCTAGCTGGTAACGATGCACTAGTTCAGGCTGAGAAATTTAACGAAGCTGTTGGAATAAGCGCATCCGTAATAACAAAGGTCGACGCCGACGTCAAAGGAGGTACTGCTCTATCTATCCTATATGCAACTAAAAAGCCCATAATATACTTAGGTGTAGGTCAAAGTTATGAAGACTTAATTCCCTTCACGCCTGATTGGCTACTTTCCCTCCTACTCGGCAGCGATAGCAACTTCACATAACCTTATTAAGTGTACTATTCTGAAGTTTTTGTGGTGATGAAAACTTGTCCAAGCTAAAGGGTAGAGACTTCCTCACTCTACAAGACTTCACTTCAGAGGAGATAATGAAGGTACTTGAGTTTGCTAAGTATTTGAAGCTGAAGCATCACGCTGGTGAAATATACGTTCCACTACTTAAAGGAAAAGCTCTGGCAATGATATTTCAAAAGCCATCAACGAGGACTCGCGTGTCCTTCGAGGTTGCAATGCACCAACTCGGTGGCCATGCCCTATACTTAAACTGGAATGACTTGCAACTTAGACGCGGAGAAACAATTGAAGATACAGCAAGAGTGCTAAGTAGGTATGCTAATGGAATTATAGCCCGAGTTTACTCTCACTCCGACCTAGAGGACCTTGCAAAGGCCGCTTCAATACCAGTAATAAACGCGTTAAGCGACATGTACCATCCATGCCAAATACTCTCCGACATGTTCACAATCTGGGAGAAGAAGGGCAAGTTAAAAGGCATTAATCTGACATACTTGGGAGATGGCGCAAACAACGTTTGCCACTCACTTCTCATCGGGTGTTCTAAGCTTGGATTAAATATTAAGGTTGCCTGCCCTAAGGGCTATGAACCAAAAAAAGACGTTGTTGAAAAAGCCATCAAGAATGCAGAGAAAAGCGGATCGCAAATTGAAATAACAAATTCTCCAATTGAAGCAGTTTCAGATGCAGACATAATTTATACTGACGTCTGGGTCAGTATGGGTCAAGAAGCCGAAGCTGAAAGGCGGCTGAAGGTCTTCCCACCATTCCAAGTGAATGAAGAACTATTGAAGAATGCTCCATCAGAAGTACTAGTAATGCATTGCCTGCCAGCACACAGAGGACAGGAAATAACAGACGAGGTAATTGATGGGCCTAAGTCAATTGTTTGGGATCAAGCTGAAAATCGACTACACGTACAAAAAGCGCTGCTAGCCCTACTACTTTAACATCTTCCACCAACAAATTTTTAAGACGACACTAAACTCTTTATTTCAGCGGCTAGGTGATGATTATTGAGTAGCTTCATTAAATCAGTGAAAAGAATAATCTACCTTTCACGTAAACCCTCCTTAAGCGAGTTCTGGCTCTCGCTCAAAGTATGCTTACTTGGCCTCCTAATTCTGGGTTCTTTCGCTTTCGTAATTCAGCTCATGTCAACAGTAATCCAAGCTTTACCACCATAGGTGATGTAGATGGCTCCATACTTCGCCGTAAGAATAACTGCTGGACAAGAGAAGAGCACAGCCCTCCTAATTCACACTCGTTGCATCTCAAGAAGCCTTCCAATAAAGGCAATAATTGCTCCAGACGAGGTGAAAGGCTTCATTTTTATCGAGTCACCTAGCTTGCATCTAGTTGAGCGAGCTATTGCTGGTATGAAGCACGTTAAAGGATGGGTTCCTGGAAAAGTTGCCTCTTCTGAAATAGAGAGCTTCCTCATTCCTCGCTCACCACTTGAAGATCTCAATGTCGGAGATGTAGTTGAAATAATCAGTGGACCATTTAGAGGGATGAAAGGTAAAGTCACTAGAATTGACCATACAAAAGAGGAGGTAACTCTAGAGCTACTAGAAGCTGCCTACACTTTGCCGATAACTGTCCACGGGGATTCAATAAAGAAGGTAACTGGCTAAATGGATAAGAAAAATATAAGAGCAGCTCTACGCATTCCACCTTAGCTTAGAGTTTCAGCAGCAAATGGGCAAGGTGGAAAAATGGGGACTAAAAAGACATTCAACTTCCTAGTTGAAGGTGGTAAGGCGACAGGAGGCCCTCCAATAGGGCCAGCACTAGGCCCTCTAGGCGTAAACATAATGCAAGTTGTAAATAAGATCAATGAGCTGACGAAGGAATTCTCTGGAATGAGGGTCCCAGTTACAGTGACAGTAGACATTGATACCAAGGAGTTTGAAGTATCTGTTGGCGTGCCAACGACAACTGCGCTAATAATAAGAGAGCTGAAGGTGGAGAAGGGCTCTGGCACACCACATGAGAAGAAGATAGGAAACCTATCCATCGAGCAAGTCGTTAAAATTGCCCAAATTAAGCGAAAGCAACTTCTAGCAAAAACATTGAAAGGTGCAGTAAAAGAAGTGTTAGGGACATGCCTAAGCATGGGAGTAACAGTAGAAGGCAAAGATCCAAGAGACGTGCAGAAGGAGATAGACGCTGGAAAATATGATGAAATAATTTCAAAGTATGAGGAGGGCGAAGGTTGATGTCCATTCTTCGCGATTCTCTCATTAACGCTATAGAGGCCGCTAAGAAATCTTCTAAGAAGAGAAACTTCGTTCAGTCAATAGACCTAATAATAGTCCTTAGAGATATTGACATGAAAAAGCCAGAAAATAGAATTAATGAGAAGGTGTATTTGCCAAACCCACTAGATAAGCCGATCAAAGTCTGCGTTTTTGGGGAAGGTGACTTTGCATTAAAAGCGAAAGAAGCTGGCGCTGACTTAGTGCTGGGCCGCGCAGACATCGAAAGGTTAGGCGGCGATAAAAAAGCTGCTAAAAAACTTGCTAAAGAGTATGATGCCTTCATAGCTAGAGCAGATCTCATGCCCCTAATCGGCCGATATCTCGGCCCAGTCCTAGGACCTCGTGGAAAAATGCCCGAACCTATCCCGCCAACTGGAGATGTTGCTTCTGCCATTAGGAGGGCTAAAGCTTGTGTCCGAATAAGATCTCGCGCTCAGCCACTAGTGCAGTGCCGAATAGGCACCGAGACTATGCCATCAGATAAAATAGCTGAAAACGCTGAAGCCGTTATCTCTGCTGTTGAGAGAAAGCTTAAAAGTATGCATAACATTGGAGCTATATATGTCAAAACCACTATGGGCCCCCCAGTAAAAGTTGAATTCAGCAGGAGGTAGTTCAGATGCTAATTGCAAAACGCCAGCGAAAAATTCGTCCTGAAAAAATTGCAGCAGTCCAGGAATTAACTAAACTAATTAAGGGTCACACAATCATCGGCATTGCTAGCCTCTATGGGCTCAGAGCTAGTCAGATGCAAGAGTTAAGGAAGATCCTTCGAGGAATCGCTACAATAAAAGTTGCAAAGAACACTTTGATGAAAAAGGCTATAGAAATTAGCTCAAGTAGTAAACCCAACCTTGACAAGTTACTACCGCATCTAAAGGGGCAAAATGCATTTCTATTTTCAAATGAAAATCCCTTCACGCTCGCCCTAACGCTAGAGAAGTATAAGGTACTTGCTGAAGCAAAGCCAGGAGACATCGCACCAAAAGACATTGTAATTTATGCTGGAAACACCGGATAACCCCTGGACCAATTATGAGCAAATTCAGCGCATTTAAAGTTCCAGTTAAGATAGAGGAAGGGTCAATATGGGTAACTAAAGACACTGTAGTTGCAAGAAAAGGCGACGTAATATCTCCAGACTTAGCAGACCTACTTAAACGATTAGGGATAAAGCCAATAGAAGTTAAGCTGGGTTTAAAAGTTGTGTACTTTGATGGGCACGTCCTAACGTCAGACGACCTCTACTTAAACCTTGATGAATATAAGAATAACATTGCTAACGCTTTTAATGCTGCGCTAGCTCTATGCGTAGAATCATCATTCATAACTCCTGAAAGCGCACCACTAATAATTAGAAAGGCCTTTATGAATGCAAGAGCAGTAGCCATTTTCGCAGCGTTACCTGAGCCAGAGACACTTTCAATGGCAATACAAGTTGCAAATGCTCGAGCAATAATGCTAGCAACGCAGATTTCACAAGTATCCCCTGACTTCAAAGTAGAAGTTCCAAAACTTCCTACAACAGTGGAAAGAAAAGAAGAAGAGAAAAAAGAGGAGAAGAAAGTAGAGGAAGAGGAAAAGGAGGAAGAATCTGAGGAAGAAATTGCCGAAGGACTAGCAGCATTATTCGGGTAAACGTGATGCAACGAAATAAGTTTAAATATCCGTATTAGCTTTCGTAATATCGCGCTGGAGGTGGTCGAGATCGAGTATGTATATGCTAGCCTCCTCTTACATCAAGCTAAAAAGCCGATAACCGAAGAAAACTTAAAACGAGTCTTGGAAGCTGCCGGCGTTCAAGTTGATGACATTAGACTAAAAGCATTAACTGCAGCGCTCAAAGAGATAAACATCGATGAGGTAGTCAGTGCTGCTGCTTTCGTTGCTCCAACTGCCGCTGTGCCAGCTGCTCCATCAGCTGCCCCGCCTGCTGAAGTGAAGGAAGAGAAGAAGGAAGAGGAAGAAGAAAAGGAGGAAGCATCTGAAGAGGAAATTGCCGAAGGACTAGCAGCACTATTCGGATGAGCGCTAATCGGCGTTAAATAGGAGTTCTTATCCTAGCCACTTATATTAGTTGGTTTATACATAAGCTCAGTGTAGAGAATAGTTGCTGGCATTCGTAATCGGTGATCCCGATGATTAACGAGAAAGAGTACCAGCTTCCATTTTTCCTTAACAATTCTTTCTACAGACGGAAATGCAAAAAATGTGGAACATATTTTTGGACGCTCGATCCAAACAGAGAGTTATGTGGTGAATCTCCCTGTGAACCATATACATTCCTGACATCTTCAAAATTCAAGAGAAAGCTCACCTTAAATGAGATGAGAAATACTTTTCTTGATTTTTTCAATAGGCATGGTCATAAAATAATAAAACCATATCCAGTTGTAGCTAGATGGCGAGACGACCTCTACTTGACAATAGCAAGCATTGCTCTTTTTCAACCATTTGTAACTAGTGGTGTAGCTCCGCCTCCAGCTAATCCTTTAGTTGTATCTCAACCCTGTATTCGCCTCGTTGACATAGATAATGTAGGCGTTACAATGGGACGGCACTTAACGATTTTCGAAATGGGGGGACATCACGCTTTCAATTACCCTGAATGCAAAATATATTGGAAGAATAAGACGGTAGAGTATTGTCACGAGTTTTTAACCAACGTTTTAGGTGCTAAACCCGAGGAGATCACTTATAAAGAAAGCTTTTGGGAAGGAGGAGGTAATGCGGGTCCTTGCTTTGAGGTGTGTATAGGCGGCCTTGAAGTAGCTACTCTTGTATTTATGTGTTACAAGGTGATTGATAACCAGTACGTGAGCATGCCTCTCAAGATAGTTGACACTGGCTATGGCATAGAACGCTTTACGTGGGTTTCACAGAAAACTCCCACCGCCTTTCAAGCAATATTTCCAGGCGTGCTAGATGAAGTGCTTAAGAAGACAGATATTAAACTGCCAAGCGATGATCTACTGGCAAAATATGTGTTCCTGATGAGCACTAAGCGCAATTTATCACGTACTACAAAATGCGAACTAGCCCAAGCTTTGGGTCTCGACACAGAGGATCTCGAAAATGTAATATCGCCACTCGAAAATATCTTTGCATTGCTAGACCATACAAAGTGTCTAGCTTTCATGCTCGCCGATGGAATAGTTCCCTCAAACGTAGGTGAGGGCTACCTGGCAAGGCTTGTATTGCGCAGAACCCTAAGGTTAATGTCTTCACTAAATCTAGACACCCCACTTTCGGATATAATTGCCCTTCAAATAGATTATTGGGGTAAAACCTTCCCACGCTTAAGAGAAATGAAAGATATTATCCTTGACATGGTGGACACTGAAGAGAAAAAATACCGTAATGTCCTAACTAAAGGTGCTGGAGTAGTTGAGCGGATTTGTAGAAAGACAATCAAAAAAGAAATTCGAGAACTACCTCAAGAGGTCCTCATAGACTTATATGACTCTCATGGCATCCCCCCAGAGCTTGTAAGTAAAATAGCTTCTAAATTTGGCTTGAAGGTAACCATCCCAAGCGATTTCTACGCTGCTGTCGCTGCTAAGCATCAGAAGAAAGTTGAGAAAGCAGAGAAGCGCGCAGCTCCCATGCTTGATGTTAAGCAATATCCTCCTACAAAACCACTATACTATGAAGATCAGTACTTGTTTAGTTTTAAGGCAAGAGTTATCGGGGCGGCCGAAAACTACGTCATTTTAGATAAAACAGCCTTTTATCCTGAAGGTGGAGGTCAGCCTTCTGATATTGGCATATTGAAGTGGCAAGATAAGGAAGCTAAAGTGATTAATGTGCAAAAAATGGGCGACGTGATTCTACATGAAATTCAAGGCGAATTACCACCAGTAGGTGAAGAGATGCATGGTGTCATCGATGCAAATAGGAGGTTAGCCCTCATGAGAAGTCATACTGCAACACACCTAGTACTCGCCGCGGCAACAAAGGTCCTAGGAAGACACGTGTGGCAAGCTGGCGCGCAAAAAGGAGTGCAGTACAGCCGACTAGACATTACTCATTACAAACCTGTAGACAGAGAAGCAGTCAAAGAGATAGAACTACTTGCAAATAAGTACATCATGGCAAACTTACCGATTAAAACTTACTTCATGGATAGGACAGAAGCCGAGCAGAAATTTGGATTCAGATTGTATCAAGGTGGAGTAGTGCCAGGGCGCAAAATAAGAATAGTCGAAATTGAAGGTGTAGACGTACAGGCATGTGGAGGAACCCACTGCAAACAAACGGGAGAAGTCGGGCTTATAAAAATTGTTAGAGTAGGCAAAATACAGGATGGAGTAGTTCGTATAGAGTTCACCTGCGGAGAATCTGCCATAAAGTATGTGCAAAAACAGGAAAGCATGATATCGAGCATCGCCAGAACACTGAACACACCTGTTGAGCGGCTTCCAGAAGCAGTGAACAAATTGAGAGGAGAGTTGAAGAGTGTAAAGAGGCGGGCAAAACAGCTGTGGAATGCTTTAGCCTCGATAATCATAACTGAATTAGCTTCTAAGGAAATTTTCGTAGAGCGCTTAGGCATAATAGTAGAGAAGTTTGAAGGAAAGTCTGTGGAAGAATTGCTAGACCTAGCCTTCAGACTAATAAAGGAAAAAGCAAACCGAGTGGTTTTCCTCTTCAACGTAGAGGACGGAACTGTAACTTTCATTATATCTGCTGGAGAAACTGCTGTCAAAGCTGGCTTCAATGCTGGTAAAGTATCAAAAGACATTGCAGCCATCTTGGGAGGCAGAGGTGGAGGCAAAGTAGATCTAGGTCAAGGGCAAGGTAAAGCTGTGAACAAGATTAAGGATGCACAAGACTTCCTCTTGAAGTATGTAAGGTCACTGTTTAATGCTTCAAATAGTTAATCCATTTAAGCCACGAACATTATAAGGCAGTCTAGTAAAATTGAGAATGCGACCGGAGGCCCCTACTTATGGCTAGCGCTTTCAACCTAAAGGAAATCGAGGAGAAGTGGCTTAAGCGATGGGAAGAACGAAGAATATTTGAGGCAGATCCTGATTCACGTCCCAAAATATTTGTCACGTTCCCATTTCCATATATGAATGGTCCTCTTCACTTAGGTCATGCTTTCACAGCTCTAAGAGTTGACGTTTACGCTCGTTTTAAACGAATGCAAGGATATAATGTGCTCTTTCCTTGGGCATGGCACTGGACAGGTGCCACAATAGCTGGAGCAGCTAAGAGAATAGAGCAAGGCGACGAGAGGCTAATAAAAGTCCTCATTGAAATCGACGGCGTCTCTCCTGAGGAAATCAAGAAGTTTGTTGATCCAGTCTACATGGCTCGCTACTACACAAATGAAAATAGAAAAGTTGTAAAGCGCATAGGCTTCTCTGTCGACTGGAGACGTGAATTCCACACCACCAGCTACCATCCAGCTTTCAGCAAATTCATCTCCTGGCAGTACTTAAAGCTCAGAGAAAAGGGCTTCGTAGTCAAAGGCACCCACCCCATTGTCTGGTGCCCAAGATGTGAAAGTCCAACTGGAGATCACGACCGGCTTGAAGGAGTCGGCGTAGGGCCAGAAAGATACGTCCTCATGAAGTTTAAGATCGGCGATGTATACCTCCCGGCAGCAACTTTCCGACCTGAAACAATCTATGGTGTAACAAACTTCTGGATAAACCCAGATGCAACTTACGTATTAGCACAAGTAAATGATGAAAAGTGGATAATAAGCGAGCCAGCAGTGAAAAAGCTATCAGAACAACTTAAGAAAATCAAAGTAATCAAAAAACTTTCAGGGCATGAACTCGTAGGGCGTACGTGCAAAGATCCGGTTAATGGCAGAGAGATCCTAATTCTCCCCGCCCCCTTCGTTGACCCTGAAAATGGCACTGGGCTAGTCTACAGCGTACCTGCCCACGCCCCATATGATTGGCTAGCCCTCAGAGACTTAATAGAGAACCCAAGCATTCTTCAAAAGTACGGTATAGATGTTGAAAAAGTGAAGGAAATAAAACCAATATCAATAATCTCAGTTGAAGGCTTCGGAGATTATCCAGCAATAGAAATAGTTGATCAACTCAAGGTTAAAAATCAACTCGACCCCAAAGCTGAAGAAGCCACTCAAATAATCTACAAGAAGGAGTTCCACAAAGGAGTGCTGAAGGAAAACTGCGGTGAATACGCTGGCTTCAGAGTCTTTGAGGTGAAAGAGCGTCTAATACGTGACTTCGTATCTAAAGGATACGCCGACATAATGTATGACCTCACAAGGCCAGTAGTCTGCAGATGCGGAACTAAGTGTATAGTTAAAATACTTGAAAACCAATGGTTCCTAAAATACTCCGATCCAAAGTGGAAAGAGCTGGCAAAAAAGGCGTTAAACAACATGGCAATTTATCCTCCAGAAGCTAGAAAGAATTTTGAGGAGGTTATTGACTGGCTAGAAGACAAACCTTGCGCGAGATTCTCTGGGCTTGGCACCCCTCTACCATGGGATCCAAGCTGGCTTGTTGAAACCCTAAGTGACTCTACTATTTACATGGCATTTTACACCATAAGTAAATACGTAAATGAAGGTCTAGTAACTCCAGAAGCTTTAACCGACGAAGTATTTGACTACATATTCCTCGGCATTGGAAATCCCGATGAAATTTCCCAGAAATCAGGAATATCCAAAGAAATCCTAGACAGAATGAGGAGCGAATTTAACTACTGGTACCCTGTTGACCTAAGAGTTTCAGCTAAAGAGCTCCTTCCTAATCACTTAACATTCTTCATATTCCACCACGTCGCCATATTCCCGGAACACCTATGGCCTAAAGCTATTGGAGTAAATGGCATGCTCATGATTGAAGGACAGCCAATGTCAAAGTCCAAGGGAATATTCATAACACTAAGGGATGCAATTCAAAACTATGGTGCTGACACTATACGTGCAACGCTATTATTCAGTGCAGAAGATTTAGATGACCCTGATTGGCGAAGTAAAAATGCAAATGACATTAGAAAAAACCTCGAGTCATTCTATCGCTTCGTCCTTAACATCTACTCCACGGCCATGAATTGCGATGAAAGAGCTCTTGAAGACATCGATAAATGGCTTCTAAGTCAACTTCAGCGGGCAATTGCCAAAGTTACGCACAATATAAGTGTTCTCAAGACAAGAACTGCCTTCCACGAAGCTTTCTTCGGCGTATGGAATGCCTTCAAATGGTATCTCAGAAGAGTTGAATCAGTAAATAAGAAGGTAGTCCTTAAAGCAATAGACACGTGGCTTCGCCTATTAGCACCCTTCATACCATTCACCTGCGAAGAACTTTGGGAGAAAACAGGGCATGAACCCTTCATTTCAACTGAAAAATGGCCTGAAGTAGATGAAAGTGAAATTTCATATGAAATCGAGCTATCGGAATCTCTAGTAAGAAAAACGCTCAGCGACATTCTCGAGATAATGCGCGTAATCAAGGTAAAGCCATCCAAAATAATAATATACGTGGCTCCAGACTGGAAGTGGAACATATACCTGAACGTCGCTGAGCTCATGAGTAGGGGGGTAACAGACTTCAAAGCTATAATGCGCGAAATAATGAGTAAGGACTATGTGAAGGGCAAAGAGCGCGAAGCTGTCAAGATAGTCAAATACTCCTATGAAGACCTAATAAACCTCACAGCAGATGAGCGTAATATGCGCGCAAATACAAAAATCGACGAAATCAAGGTATTTCTAAATGCCACAAAATTCCTAGAGAAAGAGACAGGAGCAAAGGTTCTTGTATTTAGTGCTGATGATCCTGCCCGCATAGACCCGAAGGGAAGAGCTAAGCATGCAATGCCACTGAGACCTGCAATTTATATTGAGTAGCCCCCTATAATTGCTCGATGAGTAAGCTAAAAGATGCAATACTTGACATGCGATATCTTTTAAGTCGAGGGTATAAGCGAGAACTGGCTGCAAACTTTGTTGCTAGTAGATACAGTCTTTCAAAAGAAGAAAGAGCTATACTCTATAGGGCAGTATACGACGAAAATCAAGCTAGAGAACATAAAAGGAAAATCGTTAAACCAGAATATGTTTCAGGTAAAGTGCTCTCAGTTGACGGTTTCAATGTCTTAATAACTGTGGAAAGTGCGCTTCGTGGGAAACTTCTAATTGAATGCGATGATGGATTTATACGTGACGTTTCAGCAGTGTTTGGCAAATACCGCTTATCAGAACTTACATGGAAGGCATTAGACTTAATATTGTCCTTCTTGTCGCGCTATAAGCCAAAATCTGTACTCTTCTTCTTAGATAGCCCTATAAGCCGAAGTGGCGAACTGGCTTCTCAAATTCGTCGCCGACTACCGCATTTCAACTTGACTGGAGATGCGAAAGCAGTAAAGCAAAGCGATGTTGCAGTACTATCGTCAGGAGAAGTAGTTGCTTCAAGCGACTGCATCATAATTCAGAGAGCTAATTACGTTTTGGACCTAGCAGGTCAAATAGTCCGCAACTACACTCCCCACTTAATTCTAAGAATTAGCGAGGATTTACATTAGAAGTGGCGGGCCCGGCGGGACTCGAACCCGCGGCCCCCGGCTTAGAAGGCCGGCTCGAGCCTCATCCTCAGGGATGAGGTTGCTCTATCCAAGCTGAGCTACGGGCCCCATATTTGTTAATTGAGGTAGCATTTAAGAATTTATCTTCTCAGCTGAAGTCAGCAATATCCAGTATTTTCTTAACTATTTTTTCGTCATTAACAATCTTAATTAAATCTTCACTGCTCTTTATTGGTCGGTTAACTGCTATTTTAGCTGCTCTCTTCCTGCCTATTCCAGGTATTTTGGCTAAGATTTCTACGCTTACTTGGTTAATTTTTAATGGTACTGGCAAACCAGTTACTGATCGGTAACCGTGGTCGACGACAACTATGTCTATGAACTGATTTAAGTTAATCTTTAATGGTATGCATACGAGAATCGGGTAAGAACCAACCTGACGCGCTAATGTCATTGTGCCGTCGTGTTGTTCCGTGAAAACTTCCTTGAGAATAATCCACGTTGGCACAACTTTCTTAAGCATAGGTAAATCGACTTCTCTACGCATTTTCTCTTTGTATATTTTGAATATGCTCTTGTGTCGTTTGATAATTTTGTTTCCAACTTTCCACATGCGTGTTCCTGGAAGTGGTATGCACTGCCTGATGTTTATCCTCCTCACTAGCAATCCTCTATTTAGCACCTCTTTCATGAACTCTAAGTTTAGTTGATATGTTTGAACTGTCTCTCCAATAAGGCCATGTACAAAGTTAATTCCAGGCAAAAGCTCCGGAAGGCCGTTCCAACCTCTTCTAGAACCTATTTCGTTTATTATCTCAATTGCCTTCATTGTCTCATCCGGCTGGGCTTTTAAATTGTTAGCCTTTATTACTACTGGGTCTGCTGATTCTACGCCGAAAGCCGCAACGTCGCCTGGTGTGTGGTATTTGACTATGATCTTCGTTATTTCTCTAGCTTCTTCTGGATGATGAGCAATTGCACCTGGATTCGCATTGTCGATATGCAGTACCTTAAGATTTGGTGCTACATTTCTTATTGCTGAAAATAGTTTTTCTAGAGCTGGAGGGTTCAGCTTTGGGAATTCTGTTTCTCCTACTCCCTTAGCCATGTAGCTGTATATGTCTGGTTGCCTTCCTAGCCTAAAATGCCTTACACCAAATTGATGTAATGCTTCTATTTCATCAACGATATCTCTTACTGGTCTAAAGTCTGGAAGTCCGTACAGCACCTCAGCGCAGAAGGAGCATCCGCCTGTAATTACGCGGGGGCATCCCCTGTAAGTTTCGATTTCACATATTAAGTTCAAGCCATAATTCGGATGGTCTAGAACTATTTTTGCCCCCTTAATTGCATAGTCTCTTATTTCATGAGCATTCTCCCTTTTTGCGTATGGGTCTACCGCTTCCACGCGCAGTTTTTCAGTTAGTAGTTGGTGAATGGCTATCTCTAAATCTCCTTTAACTATTAGGTCATAGTAATCTTCCAGCTCCCTTATCAGTTTTGGAGTTTTTCCTCCCTCAAATCCAAATCCGTATCTTGCAGCCGGTCCCCCAAGGACTTTTATGGGCTTTGTGAGAAGTTTAGCTATTCTAAGCGCTTCTTCCAGCTTTATTGGTTTTCCACCTAAGTATTTTCCAGGGACTATCATTCCTCCTATCACTATCACTAGCTGTGCTGAGTTAGCTTTCTTAATTATGAAGTCGAAATTTTGTCTTACTTCATCAATTGTATAGTAGAAAACTTCTATGCTCCTATTGTATGTCCAGATAGCTCCAGCTGTATATCTAGCATACACGTCTAAGTAAGGAGGGACACCTAATCCTGCTGGCTCATCATTGTATCCGTCAATTATGAAAACACGATCAACGTTCTTCATATAGACACTTAAGCAAATCTATTTTCTCGCGAAGTGCTCCCATCCTCTTTTCTCGATAACTCTCTCGATGTCGTCTTTCTTAAATATTACCTTATCCCCCTTCACGACTTCTCCTATTGGGATTAGCTGTCCTCCCACTGATTCTACAACTTTTCGTGCTCTAGAGAAAAGTTCCTTTTTTATGGTGACCACTAAATGGTATTCCTCACCGCCATAGAAGACGAGCTCAAATGGATCTATATTATGAATTCTAGCGAATTCAGCGGCTTCCTCAGAAATTGGCAGTGTTTTTATTTCAAAACCTACTTTGCTTCTCGACGCTATTTCATGTAGTGAAATGGCAAGGCCATCGCTACTGTCGATGGATGCCGTCACGGCTGTACTTTGTGCTAATGCTATTCCCTCTTTTACTTGTGCTTTTGGCGTGTAGACTGCTTTCAGTATTTTTTCTTTAAGTGGGCTAGGTGCATCTATGCCTTCGAGGAGTATTTTTAATCCAGCGGCTGTATTACCAAATTTACCTGTAACTGCGACGATATCTCCCTCCTTTGCTCCTCCTCGACTAATTACGTGGTCAGCTACACCTATGGCTGTGCCCGATATTATTAAGTCGCATGCCTCATTTACATCCCCACCAATTATATAGGCGCCGTACTCTTTTGCTCCTTCATCAAGTCCTCTAATTAGCTCCTTAAAGTCGTCTAACTTCATTTCAGCCTTTAACCCTAGAGCGAAAAGAAGCGCTAATGGTTTAGCTCCCTTTGCAGCTAAATCGCTTATGCACATTACAGTTGCCTTACGACCCACCTGCCTAAAAGTCATTCCTGGAGGAACATCTGTTGACGCTACAAGCATGTCTGAATTGATTACGACAATTTTTTGTTCACGTACGTGAAGGGCAGATGCATCGTCACCATATGGCAGTGGCATAAACTCATACCTTCTAATTTCTTCAAAAATAGTTTCGATTAATTTCCATTCCCCAACGTCACGTATTTTCACAACTAGTCCTCCAGCATTTAAGTCGTCGTCTCTACAGTGTGTTAAGTGAACTAAGCATTTCTATACTTCTCTCTCTGGCAAAGTCTAATAGTGCATGAACTTTTTTGTTGGCGAGGTCTACAAGCGTGACTTTTCCTGGATCTGGCTTTATTCCCATAGACTTCATGTAGTCAGTCTGCTCTTGCCACGCTCCAGAGTTTACAACGATTACTCCTCTATAGTTTAGGTATCCAAACGTGTGTAGATGTCCTGCATGGAAAATATCGGGAATCTTGTCTATAACTAGGTAATCCTCCTTCTCCGGTGCAATTTGAGTTCTCCCGCCATACACAGGTGCCACATGCCTCCTCCTCAGCAATTCTATCATAACTTCCGCGGGTCTATCGTATCTAACGCCAGGCGTCGTGGTCAATATGTCGTCTAGGCTCCTTCCATGGGTCACTAGAAGTAGTGCGCCATGTAGCTTAATGTATGCTGGGTCGCCGAGAACCCTCACATTAGGAAGTTTGTATATCGCCTCAGCATAATCTCGGAAGATTGCTGGTGAAGGTAGTGCTTGCCTTGTAGTGTCGTGATTTCCAGGTATAATTATTATTCTTATGTGGCCAGGAATTTGAGCTAAGTATTCTGCAGCCATCTTGTACTGCTTTTTAATATCTCTTACCAAGAGCTCCTTTTCCTGACCAGGATATACTCCAATTCCATCAACTATGTCTCCTGCAATTATCAAATACTTCACTTGTCGCGCGAGCTTCCTATATTTCTCAACTCCTAGTCTACCATTAATCCACAATAGGAATCGATTGAATGCTGAGCGCATGAAGTACTTACTTCCTACATGCAGGTCAGAAATTAGGGCGGCTAATATTCGAGGCTTAGATTCTCTTGCACGTATGCTCGGTATTGGAATTTCAGGTTGAATTATGTCTGAAACTATGATTATGTCTCCTACTAGTTGGCCCTCAATACATAGCACTTCATCGCGGATAACTTTTTCAGCTTTGCTTAAAACGTTTGGATCTTTCTCATTGACAACTGCTCTTATGCTTCCAGTTGGGTCTTCTAATTCAAGGAGTATTTTGCCGCCAGCGGTTTTTCGCTTATCGGTTACCATACAAACTATTTTTACTACGCCTCTTCCTCTTTGGGCCCACTTCTTAATCTGGCTAATAGTTATCGTATTTCGAACGTCGAAGCGCTCTCTAAGCAGTATTTTCTTAATCTTCTGATAGCGACTTAGAAAGTAGCTTATGAATCCTTCTGAGCTGCCGTCGGGATTAATAACTTGAGTTGGATCGAAGATTACCTCTTCATCTACAGGAATTTTTTCAGCATCAATTACCTCTTCTTCTCGCTTAGCTTCCTCTTCCTGAATGAGTTTAAAGAGTAGTTCTGCAGTTAAGACAATAGGCTTCTCATCTAGGGTCCCAATTTTTTCAATTACTTTGCATGCTACTTCAAAAGCATCTTTTCTTCTAGCAAGAGCGTCAACCGCGTCTGGACTTATCTGAAGTCCTGTGCTAAGTATTTTAGCAATAGCTCGCCTAAGTTCACTAGTCATGGAGTTCATCTCATTTAAGCAGGCTATTACTAAGTAACACTAATTGACTCTTGAGACTAATATATTTGAAGCAAACCTCTGGCTAGTCTAAAGTGAAAGCGACAAAGCGCGTCTTTCAACTTGAACAACGAATTAGGCATTTCAATTTAACACTCTAAACTCCATTACACAAATGTTAAACGTTAGTCGTGTAGTTGCTGTGTGCAATCAAGTTAGAACGCATTTCGCATAAAGCTAGGCTAATTGAAACCTACAAACTTTTAGAAATCAAGTTGAGAACGTTAATATACCTTGTACCCTTTACTAATAACGTTGAGGTGTGGAGGTTTATCATATGGCTACCGTAGGAGCAACCGCAGTAGGTATAGTGTGCAAAAATGGAGTTGTGCTAGCTTCAGAAAAGCGTGTAGCCTATGGCTACACCATAATAAGCAAGGTAGGGAAAAAAGTGTTTAAGATCACGGACCACTTGGGGATGGCTTGTGCAGGACTCATTTCAGATATGCAAGTTATAGCACGCTCACTGGCTGCTGAAGCCAGTCTATATACGCTAGATCACAAACGTCCAATGCCAGTACGAAGTTTAGCAAAACTCCTCTCAGTAATTCTCTATGGTAAAAAGCTTATTCCCTACTTGACTGAAACGATAATTGCTGGAGTTGACTCTTCAGGTCCTCATCTATTTGTGCTAGATCCTCTTGGGTCCTTAATAGAGGATAAGTATGCGGCAGTAGGTTCAGGTTCCACCTTGGCTATCAGCATTATTGAATCAAACTATTCGCCAGACATGGACGTGGCAGATGGCGAAAAACTTGCTGTCGAGGCAATTAAAGCTGCCATAAAGAGAGACGCTATTTCAGGAGACGGAATAGATGTCCTAGTAATAACTGCTGAAGGATCTAAGGAAAAGTTTATTCCAATTGAAAGCTAAGCTTATACCAACTTTATCGGCTTATCCAACTTACTTAGTAGGATAATTCTCGAATTTACAGAAAAATCGATCATCTTATAGCCAGTATATCTTGATAGCTGCTCTCCAAATTCTTTGACTTCCTCAAATCTTGGCATAGCATCTAACGGCAGCCTATACCTAAACCATCCGAGGCTCATAGCCGCTTTTGGCTCAACATATGTTGGTTCCGCTTTGCAAATGAGCTTAGCATACTTTTCTGGGCTGTGCATATTTAGTTGCTTAACTAAGGTTACCCTTATCACAGTTGGGCAAGAGAAGCTCTTGAGGAGCTCTAGTGTTTCATTTAGTCTCTCCCATCCATCTTTTATTCTCGGCCTACAGACCTTCCTATAAGTTTCTTCATCTGGAGCTGAAAGGCTTACGTAAAGTTGACTTGGCTCATACTCCAAGTTGCTGAGCACTTTAGGGTTAGTTCCATTGGTTACCAAGAAGACCGTTTTGAACCCATGGCTAAAGAATGATCCGATAAGCTCGCCAATTTTAGGATAGAGTGTAGGCTCTCCAACAAGACTTATCGCCGCATGAATAGGTCTAAATGCTTCTTCAAGCATTTTTCTATCAACTAGCTTGTTGCTTTTCAACCCTGAAAGAATTTGCCTCTGCTTCAAGATTGCCTTTACTATAATTTCCTCCGGCTCATCGTAGTCCATCAATGACATTTCATCCCAAGATAAGTTTAGGTCCGAAGCCTGCACCCTCCAACAATATAGGCACTGCTGCGTACAAGCGAGGGTCGGTGACATTTGAAGACATCTATGGGACGGTATTCCGTAAAATTTCTGCTTGTAGCAGAACTTCTCTCCCTTAGTTAACAGTGATGCTTTAAGCCAATGGCATGGCTTGACAACGCTAGTCTTGCCTACAAAGTGGTATCCCTGCCGCTTGTACACATCAATGATCTGCTTTGGAATCGCCATTTCACCTGAGACTACTAAAATGAAAACTTAAAAGTATCGGCGAACCGCGCAGTATAGTGTGTATATGGC
>QMRA01000003.1:0-21876 GCA_003649155.1 Thermoproteota archaeon
CAGCTTCACAGCGTAGGAGTAGTAGATTGGAATTCTGTCTGACTGGATGTACTCCTCATCCCACTTAGCTTTAAGCCAAAGCAAGTCCTCTCTAATCCAGTCGTAAACTTCAATTATTGGCCTCTTAGTCTTAGGATCTGTGTCCTCAAATCTAAGTATGAATTTCCCATGGTACATCCGCGCATACTCATGACATAATATGATGGGTCTAGCGCTGCCCAAGTGGAGAGGAGCATCAGGATTAGGAGCAAATCTCGTCCTCACAACTTCAAACCGCTCAACATTAGGTAGGGGAGGAAGAACCTTCTCCTCAACCTCCCTCTCAACTTCTACAAGCTCAGGCCAATTGAGCCGAATTACATTTTCTTGCTCACTTAGGCTCATAGAGTTAACTTCATCAACAATCCTCTTAACATGAGGAATAAGAAGCCTAACCTTACGCCTCAAATCAGGCCTTTCACCCAAAATCTTAGATAAAACTGGATTGACCTCAGCTTTACCACCATGCCTATACGCGTTTAAGAACGCGTGCTTCTTAATTAAAAGCTCAACTTCAGGGTCTAAGACCTCCATCTCACTCAAACCTCACATCTCTTAACGAGGAATTAAAATGAAAATATAACGCTGAGGTTTATCTCCAATTTGGCTAACATAAGCAACCTTACCTGAAACATCAGACCTCAAATACCTCAACTCCCTCTTACCAGTAAAGATTGCCGCAAGCCTCCTCCCCGGCGAAACGTCCTCCCCAACGCTAACTAGAGGAACAACTATCCTTCCAAGAGCTTCTATCAAATACACTCGATCACCCTTGTGGAGGACGATCAGATCACCACTAGGAGGAAGCACCACAGCACTCTTAATGATAATTCCAGTCTCGAAGTCAACTAGCCACTTATACGCGTCATCATAGATGCGCTGAACGTAAATCTCTCCCCTCAGCTCCCCAACATCCTCTCCTGCATCAACAACCCTAAAACCCTCACCATCAACGACGAGCAACCTACACTCAGCCTTCCCCTCACTAACTATACGCTTAAATTCAGCTTCAGATGCTTCGGCGAAGATTCTTGGAATACTCAAAAAAGCACCTCGACAAAACCTAATACTTCCTCGAAATCACGAAGTCAGCTAACTCCATCAGCAAGCTCTTAGCGTCACTCTCAGGCAGTATTGAAATCGAATCCTTTGCGAGGGCCACATGCCTATTAGCCAGCTCACGGACGTAGCTTATCGAGCCCAAATCCTCAAGCACTTTTACGACTGCATTCAGCTCATCCACTGAAATTTCGCTTTTACCATAAACCTTCATGATCATCTCCCTCTGGCTGCTAGATGCATTCTTCAAGGCGTGAATCATTATTAATGTGCACTTGCCCTCCCTCAAGTCGCTTCCAACAGGCTTCCCCAAAACCTTCTCGTCAGCAGTTACACCTAAAATGTCATCGAGCATTTGGAAGGCAATTCCAATGTTTTCACCATAGCTTGATAGAGCTGCAACTTGCCAGTCACTTCCACCGCCAATAATTGCTCCAACTTCGCAGGAAACCTTGAATAGTGCAGCAGTCTTCTTGTAGATCATCTCCATATACTCCTCCTCGCTCACCATTTCCTCCCTAAGCCTACCAGACATTCTCATGTCAAGAGCTTGACCTTCAGCAATAGTACTCACAGCTTCAGCTAACCTACGTCCAGCTTCAACAACTCTAGCTGGAGGAACTGAAGGATTATCTGCACACTTCAGTATAGCTTCAAAAGCCTTCGAGAACAGTAGGTCACCAGCTAGAATTGCTGTTGGAACGCCCCACACCGTGTGAACAGTTGGAACGCCCCTCCTAAACTCGTCTCTATCCATAATGTCGTCGTGAACTAGTGTGAAGTTGTGAATTAACTCTACAGAGGCCGCTGCTGGTATAGCTGCATCTACATCGCCACCCACTGCAATGCAAGACTGAATAACGAGAAATGGCCTAAGCCGCTTACCTCCAGCCTTAATCAAGTGCCTAGATGCATCATAAAGTTCTTTAGGCCTAGCCTCCTCAGGGAAGAGGCTCAAATGTACTCATCGACTCTAACGCAGCACTGCTTAATGGCTTCAAGTAGCTTCAAGTTTAGCACCTCCCAAGAATTACGCATAGACTCATTTAAAGATTTTAGTTCTCCTAGCGTAAGCCTCTACATCCACCCCTCTCAGCCTGAGCCACTCAGCAGTTGAGCCAGTAATGACAACTGGAACTTCCCTCAACTCACTAATACTTTTAGCTCCGACGAGGAACATCGCAACCTTTAGCTCTTCAATAAACCTCTTCAAATACCTTATAACTCCACTCGAGCCCTCTTCAAATGCAGGTCTAAGTAGCGGCAATGCAATCCCGACAACCGATGCTCCAAGTGCAATTGCTTTAGCTGCATCCAGCCCGCTCCTAATACCTCCAGTAGCTATAATCTCCAACTTAGATGATGATCGGACTTCGCAAATGCTAATCGCAGTTGGAATACCCCAATTCCAGTATAGCTTCGCCAGAGAAGCGTGAAGCTCGTCGCCTACTGCAAGTGCCCGGTGATACTCAACTGCAGCCCAACTCGTACCTCCAGCTCCACCGACATCAACGCACTTAACACCTGCACCTTCAATTAGAGGCGCAATTTCCATTGAAATTCCAGCTCCAGTCTCCTTCGCAATAACAGGCACGCTCAAACTTGAGGAGAGCTCCTTAAGCTTCGCCAACACACCCTTAAATTTAGGCTCACCCTCAGGTTGAACAGCTTCATGGAGAGAATTCAAATGAACAGCCAGCGCATTAGCATCAATCATCTCAACAGCCCTTAAAGCCTCTTCAACGCCAAACCCCATCGAAAACTGAGCTGCACCCAAATTGGCAATAAGGAATATGTCGGGAGCCACTTTCCTAGCAATTGAGAAAGTGTAGGCCAGCTCACTATTTTCAAGAGCAGCCCTCTGACTGCCAACGCCCATGCCAATCCCAAGCTCTCTAGCTGCAACCGCTAAAGCCTCATTAATCTTAGCTGAAGCCTCGCACCCTCCAGTCATTCCACTAATTATGATTGGAGCCTTAAGCCTGAATCCCATGAAATCTACTTCAGTTGAAATTTCGTCCAGGTCAAGCTCGGGCAAAGCATTATGAATTAACTCAACATCTTCAAAGCCAGTAGACTTCTCATCAAACTCCACATTCCTATTAAGGCAAACTTCAATGTGACTAAACTTCCTCTCAACAGTCAACACGACCACCGCAACACTGACTCAATAGCATACCATCTAAATAACACTTCCCCTCAACCCCTCACAATCCTAGTACAGACAACACCCTCACCTAAAATAGCCCGCTTAACATTGAAGGGCTTCAATCCATTCACTATTAAGACATCTATACCAGCAGAAACAGGCTTAACAGCCTCTCTAAGCTTGCCAGCAATGCCTCCAGTAACGTCGAAGCGCTTACCAAAGTGAGTGCTCATTCTACTAACCAGCACCTCAATCTCCTCAACAGTTACCTCAGGAATAAGCTCAGCATCAGGATTCTCCTTCGGATCAGAAGTGTATACGCCATCTACGTCGCATGCGAATATTAGGCGACTGGCATTAAACCGGACAGCCAGATAAGAAGCAATCTTGTCGCCTGAAATTATGGTGAAACCTAAATCCTCGTCGAAGACTACATCACCATAAAGAACTGGTGTCAAGCCCAACTTCAACATCAACTCGATAGGCTTAACTTCAAATTCAGCTATCTCACCACTCTTAGCAGTAATGCAAGCAGAAGATTGAACAGAAACAGCTGGAACTCCAGCACTCACTAGCTCCCTGACAACCAAGTAGTTTAGCTCCTCCATGGCCATCCTGGTCTCAGCAACACCCCTTAACTGACTTCGGTCTTTAAAGCCCAAATGCAACTGGTACTTAGAAGCGTAAGGATGCCCATATGAGCCTCCGCCATGAATGATGATCAAATTAAAGGAGTGAATGACATCTCTAATTTCAGCAGCAAGCCTCTTAATAACCTCTAAATTAGCCCTCTTAGGCTCGTCCTTCACAGAGATAATGCTTCCGCCAAACTTGACAATTATAAGAGGCTTACTTCTCACTGACGATAACTCCCCTCATGGAAAGTTTTGCGCGAATAGGCTTACCTCCAGCACGCTCAATCGCCAAAGCAACGCTCTCCACCTTATCTTCAGGGCAGAGCGCTATTATAGAGCCTCCACCACCAGCACCAGTTATCTTTGAGCCATATGCACCCGCAGACCTAGCAGCGTACACGAGCTTCTCAAGTAAGAGATTTGATACTCCAATTGCGGAGAGCAAGCCGTGATTAATGTTCATGAGGACGCCCAACTTAGGTAGATCTCCACTCTCGATAGCCCTAGCAGCTTCAATGACCAGGTGCCCAGCAGCATGATATAAAGGAGCGAAAATGTCGAGGAAGCGCTCCCTCAGAGCTCTAACTTTATTAACCATCTCACCGGTAGACCGGCTCATTCCAGTATCTCCAATAACTATTGAAAAGCTCTTAGCAGGCTGAAGGCGCAGAAATCCTTCAGACTTACGGTAGACAATAACTCCACCATAAGTCGCAATTGTAGGGTCAATGCCACTAGGCCTAGCATGAGCAACCTCTTCAGCTTTAGAAGCAAAGCTCAAAATTAAACTCCTATCAACTTTACCTGTCATCAATCTTAGCAGTGCAGCAGCAGAAGCAACTAGAACCGAAGCTGAAGATCCAAGTCCAACACCGACAGGTATCTTGGAGTCAACAGATAGCTTGAAACCCCTCTTAAACCCAACCAGCGAAGTAGCCTCCCTAGCAAGCACTCTAATCGGCTCAAGAAATTCCACAGCCTCATCAGATCCGCTAACAACACTGAAGTCGTTCAAAGAGCACTTCACAGAGTAATTTAGTGAGGGAGCTTCGATGACGACAGCATCCTCATCTATGAGGTCAACAGAGACCTTAGCTCTCAAGTTAATAGCAGCTGCTATAGCAGGCTCACCCTCAACAACGAAGTGCTCACCTACGATAATCACCTTGGCTGGAGCGGAGGCTACGATAGGCAAGCCAATCACCTATAAATTGCTATTGAAGCATAGCCGACAACTGCGATGTAATCTCCTGTAATGTCACCTGAAGTAGCGTACTTCAACTTTAAAGCTCTACTTGCCCCAAGTTGCCTACATGCAACTAGCATCGAAACAACAGGTCCAGGCCCGCACATCGAGACATTTCTCCTATAAACTCCCTCGAAGACCCCCTCCGGGTCGAGTTCGAGAATCCTCCTAATAACTGCCTCGTCATTTTCAAGCGCAATTTGCTGCGGCTCATAGTGCGTGAAATCAGTACTTGCAATGACAACCACATCCCTATCAGCTGCAGCTCTAGCAATTGCCTGCCCAACCTTACTAGCTACATCATAATTTTGGAGCATCATACATATTGGGACGAATTTAACTTCACCATAGAGGTACTGGAGAAATGGAAGTTGAACTTCAATTGAGTGCTCAGACAAGTGCGCATAGAAGTCCTCTTCAACAACCTCAGCATACTTAAGAATGCTCTCAGCAAGGTCAGAATCAACCTCAACGTCACCGAGAGGAGTCCTCCACCTGCCGCTCGTCATAATTGAAACTGCAGCTCCAACCCCAGTATGATTTGGACCTAAAATCACGAAGCACTCAGGCTTCCCATCCCTAGCCAATGCATGGTAACTCCAAGCTGCAACAGGTCCAGAGTACATGTAGCCAGCGTGAGGACAAACAAGTCCAACAATACTCCTAGGCCCATCCGAAACTTCAGGAATTGAACCTGGACCTAAGTTGTGGGTGAAGCACCAATCAATTCTTCGCTTAAGAGACTCTGGATGCGATTCGTAGAACATCCCAGCTACAGCTGGACTTCTAACTTTCACTATACTCACCAATTTAGATTATGTAAATGGCAAATAAAGGATATCTGTTAGAAGGCTTCAGGCTTAGCTTCAAACTCTTCAACCGAAACTGGCAAGTCGCCATCAGGAGGAATGTCTCCTCTCTCCCTCAGAACCTGCCTTGCCAAAAGCCAGTAGGTTAGCGCTAAGGCCTTTCTACCCTTATTGTTGACTGGTATTATTAGCTCTATGAATGAAGCTCGATTATCAGTATCACACAAAGCAACAACTGGAATTCCAACTTTAGCAGCTTCATCAATCGCCTGCTCGTCAGCCCTTGGGTCAGTCACAAGAACAACTGCAGGCTCAATGTAGCATGGAAGCTTTGGATTCGTAAACGTGCCTGGAATAAACCTTCCAGTAATGGGCTTAGCACCAACAAGAGCGCAGAACTTCTCCACAGGCTGCCAGCCGTACTGCCTTGAAGACACGGCTACAATCTTCTCTGGAGGAAATCTAGCTAGGAACTTAGCTGCAATTCTAATTCTCTCATCAATCTTCCTAACGTCCAAAACATACAAGCCGTCAGGCCTAACCCTATATATGAATGGCATCATGACTTTCGTCTTAATCCTAGTTCCAATGTGTAGGCCTGCAGCAAGGTAAACTTCTAGTGGTATGAGCAGCTCGGTAGAGTCCATCGAACTCATGCAACCACACCCTCCAGGCTAGCTAATCTTGCCTTCCCACCCAATTCCTCTTCTATCCTTATAAGTTCATTGATTTTTGAAATTCTCTCTCCACCTACAACCCCAGTCTTAATTATAGGACACTTAAAGGCAACAGCCAAGTGCGCAATAGTTGGATCAACATTCTCCCCAGACCTGTGAGATATGACAGGAACAAAGCCGTGCAGCTTAGCAGCTTCAACCGCAGCAATAGTGCCAGTGAGCGTTCCAACCTGATTCGGCTTAACTATAACAGCATTCCCAGCCTTCCTAGAAGCACCATACCGAATCAGCTCAGCATTAGTAACGTACAAGTCGTCGCCGCAAACGAGGCAGTTAGAGACACTGCTGAGAAGCTCAGCAAACGAGTCGAAGTCCTCCTCATGAAATGGATCTTCAATGTAAACCAAGTCATACTTCTCAGCTAGCTTTAACATGAAATCAAACTGCTCCTTAGGGGTTAGCTTAAAACCCTCCCTAGCGTAGACGTACACCCCCTCACCATCATCCCAGAGGGAAGAAGAAGCTACGTCAATTCCAACTCCAATTTCAACGCCAAGCTCCCCTTCAACATCCTCACAAGCGCGCTTAACAAGCTTAAGCGACTCCTCAACACCAAATGGAGTTACCCAAGCTCCCTCGTCATTCCTCCCATAAATCGAGCCCTTAGGAGCAAGCTTGAGTATGCGCTTATAAACAAGCACGTTTGCTAAAGCTGCTTCATGAAAGGACTCCGCCTTAAGAGGCAAAACGAGGATCTCTTGTACATCAAGCCCTCCACTCTTAGAGTGCTTACCACCACCAACAACATTACCTAGAGGGAGAGGAAGAATTGAAGCTGAAACTCCACCTAAATAGCGGTAAAGCTGGAGGTTAAGGGAAGAAGAAGCAGCCTTTGCAGCAGCAATAGATGTAGCTAGAGCTGTCGACCCACCAATTCGAGAAAAGTTAGAAGTACCGTCAACCTGCTGAAGGATGCTGTCAACTTCAAACTGATTAGAAGCATCAACACCAAGCAGCTCAGGAGCTATCAACTCGTCAACAGCCCTAATTGCCTCATCAACACCGCCAGGAGGGAAAGCAACCACCTCACGCTTACCTTTACTAGCTCCACTAGGAGCCGAAAAGCTTCCAAATCCAGCTTCAGTATAAACGTCTACTTCAATAGTCAAAGAACCACGGCTATCAAAAACCTTCCTGGCAAATACATCCCGTATAACTGTAGGGTATGGCTCCAACTACTTCCCACTCCTTTCACCCTGCTTAAACTTGCCGTAAATCTCGTGAAGCCTTATAACTTCATCAACGAGCTCCACATGGCTTAAAAGCATCCTACGACAACAATACCTCTTAACACCCAAACTGTCGAGAACCTTGCCGGGATCTTCACCCTCCTTCACTCTCTTAATGAACTCTTCATACTTATCACCAATAAGTGCACCACAAGTAAAGCACCGAACTGGAACAATCATATTCAAACCCCCTATCGATACGACTTCTGGAAGCGCCTCCTAGCTGAGGGGCCGCCGAACTTCTTAGGCTCAGTTCTCCTAGGATCACCTGCGAGCATAGACCTATCATAATCTAAGAAAACCTTCTTCAACTCCTCATCCTTAAACCAAGCAACCAATCCTCTAGCAATAGCCATTCGAGCAGCGTCAGCTTGACCCATAAAACCTCCACCCCTCACTGAAACTTCAATGTCAACCTTCTTCACCCTATCTCCAGCCAGCAAAAGTGGCTCCATTATCTTCCAACGGGCAATTTCAGGCTGATAAAGCTCAATTGGCACCTTATTAATTAAAACTCGACCTCTACCAGGCCTAAAAGTAGCTCGGGCAATAGCAGTCTTCCTCTTACCACTAGTAACTAGAACTTTAACCACACCTACACCCCCTTCCACCCAATCTCCCTAGCCACCTCACCTAGAAATACATACTTACCTCTAAGCCTACTAGCATCAGCTTCAACTATCTTCTCAACCTTAAACTTCTTAAACTCATCCGGAAATCCAATGTAAACTTTCAAACGCTTAAGCGCAGCTCTCCCCCTATAATTGTGCTTCGGCAGCATTCCCCTAACAACATCTCTCAGAATCCTATCAGGCCTCCTAAAGTGCTTAGGACCCCTCTTCGGATTCCTCAAAGTCTTAATCTCAAGCATTGACTTGTACTCCTTAACTATGCTACTCTTCTTACCCGATATAACTGCCTTCTCAGCATTAACAATAACTATGCGCTCACCTGCTAAGAGCCTCTTAGCAACTACGCTGGCCAGCCTACCCATAATCAAGTTTTCAGCGTCAATTACAGTCACCTTCTCAGACATGCCGATTCACCCCAAAATTTTCACATTACTGCCCCTAGGCACTTTAACTACGAGCTCAGCTATACTGATACACTCGCCCCCAGCACTTCTAATTTTCTCAACAGCCTTCTGCGAAAATGACAAGGCAGCAACAGTCACTGGATGATCGATGCTGCCAGCACCCAAAACCTTTCCTGGAACAACAACTATATCTCCAGCCTTAGTGTACCTCTGAATTCTACTGACATTCACTTCAACCCTCCTCCTACGAGGAGCATTCAGCCTCTCAGCAATATCTCTCCAAATTTCAACATTATAAGTGCGAGAAGCCTTCCTCAAAAATCTCATCAGCTTCCTAACTTGAACGTCAGTTGGACCTGTCCTCTTCAACTCCCCTCACCCTTACTCAACTTCTCAACTAGATCTGAGCACTTCTTAGCTAAAACTTCAGCTGCAACCTCAACAATTTTAGGCGCGGGAAGAGCACCCGTAGATTCAACGTAAAATATGAAGGAAGTGTCGTCTGGATTCAACTTAATAGCTTCAACCTCACAAGCCTCCACGCACGCCTTACACAAGCTACAATTCAAAAAGTCCTTCAAATATGGATAGCCGTCCTCATCGATGCCTAAAACACCCTTAGGGCAAGCATCAATGCAATCACCACACTTGATGCACTTGTCACGGTTCACCTCAATCCTAGGCATGTACTTATAAGCACACGCAGAAACAGGCTGCCACTTAGCTCCCCTCTTACCAATACCAAGCCTCGCATAAGCTTCAAGGAGAATCCTCTGATTAGACGCTAACTTAGCGATTGGAATCTTATCGCTGACGGGAACAACTTCAGGGTCGCTTGAAACCAGGTCTCCAGAGTAAACAACTTTAGGACCCTCTTTAGCTTCAACATCAAGTACAAACGTAACTTGGCACTTTGGGCAGCCAACACCTCCACAGTCGCACTCCTCAGGGAGGTTAAACCTTTCCAAGTCGGTTTTGAGTGGAATTAGTGATAGGCGATTAGCTAAAATCTCGTCGAAAATTGGAGAAGTATTATTCAGTATAACTACCTCTTCAATAGCCATGCACGGAACCTCAGCTATCATAATCCTCCTCAAAGCGTTAGCGAACGCTACATTCACTCCACTCAATACGAAGCGCACCGAAGCATCTGAAGCACTTACTACTTCCACGTGCATCAACAAACCCCTCAACTTAAGCTAGAAAGAGGGATAATGATAGAGGCATTTAAATTTTGTGCGATTACGAGCAAGGAAATTATTGAGGTAAAGGAATGCATAAATAATGAAGCGCAGCCGGGAGCAAGAAGCCAAGTTGGCAAGTTATGTGCTTTCAGGCTTCTTCTTGCCGATCATCTCCATCAGTTGCTCTCCAAGAGCCTTGAAAACACCATAAGCCTTGATGAGTGGAGCGTTGAGAACAACCTCGCCATCCCTGATCTTTATAACTCGCTCGTACTTAGGCTTAAATGCATAGCAGACCTGCTCCATCAATATGACTTTATCCTTCAAGAAGACGCGGGAGATGGTCCTCGCATCCAATATGTCACAGCAAGCACATATGACGAGGCCGTCGAGCCAAAGAGGATTCTTCTTAGACAAGTAGGCGCAGAACCCTAGGTCCTCTACACTCCTCTTCTCAATACTGAATACTTTAACCTTGAATTCTCCCCAAGTGAATTCGTGCAATAAAAATGTACCTCCAACTACACTCGTCTACCTCTACGGCCGCCAGGTCTCCTAGTAGTGTCATGCGGAATCGGCGTTACGTCCTCAATTCTGCCAATTATGAAGCCAGACCTCGCTAAAGCTCTTATAGCTGCTTGAGCACCAGGACCAGGAGTCTTAGGTCCATGCCCGCCTGGAGCTCTAACTTTAATGTGAAGAGCACTTATACCCTTATCCTTAGCTACCTGCGCAGCTCTAAAAGCTGCCTGCATAGCAGCATATGGGGAAGGCTTCTCCCTATCAGCCTTAACAACCATTCCGCCTGAAGCAATAGCAATAGTTTCAGCTCCAGACAAGTCTGTAATGTGCACAATCGTATTATTATATGAACTGTAGATGTGAGCAACACCCCACTTCAAATCCTTACCCCTAAACACAGCTCACTACACCTCCACTCAGCCTTCAACAGCCGCAGCCAGTGGACGCTCCTTAAATGGACTCCTGGGCGAGTAGTCTATGAGCGCCTCCTCATCCCGCTTAACAATGTAACCTGGAGACGTAACTCTCCTACCAGCAATAGCGATGTGGCCGTGGACAATGAGCTGCCTAGCTTCATGAATAGTTCTAGCTAAACCTTTACGGTAAACTATTGTTTGAAGCCTGCGCTCAAGGAGGTCTTCAACCCTCAGTCCAAGCACATCGTCCAAAGTAGCTTCTTCATGAAGTAAGCCCATCTTACTCAACCTGCTTATAAGCTGCCTCTGCCTCACAGCCAGCTCTTCGGGAGGCAAAGCTAACATCAACCTAGCCTGCTGCCTAATTTTAGCAATCATGGTCTTAGCAATCCACAACTCACGCTTATTCCTAAGACCATACTCACCCATAAGCTTGAGCTCTTCCTCTAAAACTTCCTTCCTCCAAGGATGCCTCGGGCCCTTCCACTTCTTCCTACTCCGCTTAGGATCACCCATAATCCTACCTCCTTGGCTTACGTGAAACACCTACAGTCTGCCCACTTCTACCAGTAGTCCTAGTCTTCTGCCCTCTAACCTTCAACCCTAATGCGTGCCTCACACCCTTCCAGCACTTAATCTTCTTCATCAAGTCGATGTCAGCCTTAACCCTCAAAGCCAAGTCAGAGCCTATCAAGTGAATGTCCTCACCAGTCTCCAAGTCCTTCCTCCTATTAAACATCCAGCGAGGAATACCCTGCGACCTAATATTTCTAATTGCACTTTCAATCCTCTTTATGTCAGCTTCAGACAAGAAGCCAACGCGAACATCAGGGTCAACGCCAACAACTCGAACAATAGCGTGGGCCAAATTGATGCCAATACCCTTAATCTGAGAGATAGCGTAAACTACCTTTTTCGAGCCGTCAACATCCTGACCAGCTATACGCACTATGTGTCTAAACGCCAAGGCCCACTCACCTATACAGCGCTACTAGGAAAACGTGAAGCTCTATTTAAGTTTTGTTTAATTAATCGAAGGAAAGGGGGCACTGCTCGATGCAGGCGTCATCATCAAAGTCAGTAAGCCCGCCTGAGCAGTGCCCCATAAGAAAATTTCAGAACCTACATTAAATTTGTAGTGCCAATCTCAGAATAACTTGGTGGGCGGGGTGGGATTCGAACCCACGACCTCCGCCGCGTAAGGGCGGCATCCTAGTCCAGCTAGACGACCCGCCCACAATATTATGCGGATTACCCTCAGCATAAGCTTTATGCTTTATTTTACTGTTGAGCTCTCGCTTTCGCTAGCTCTTCTCTTAAAGCTTTAACTTTCTTTTCTAAAAATGCAATTATCTGCTTATTGTCATGAGGCTGTAATGGCGACTCACAAATTGGACATTTAAATTCAGTTTCAACAGCGTCTTCAAAAGTCATTCGAATTCCATCTCTAGGACAGTAGAAGAACATGTGATTACGCTCATATTCTAGTCTTTGACTCAGCTTCTCTAGAACTAGCTGCTTCTTCAAGTTTACTAGAGACTCTATGTTATCCCTATTTAAGTGCCAGAAGTATACGTACCAGCCAGTAGACTTGTCGCGAATTCTCCGATAAGATACGAGTTGATTGTCAAACAACGTGTACAGTATTTTCCTCACACTATTCAGCTTAATGCCGGTTTTCTCTGCAATCTGCTCGTCAGTCATCTCATATGTATCTGCTAGAGCTAAGGCTACGGCTACTGCATCTTCGCCTCCAATCTCCTCGATGACCGCTATGAAGCTCTCGTCTATCTCGAAGCCGAGCATTTCATAATAATCGTACATTCGCGTTAATCCACTCCACCTACTGCTAACTTTAAATTGTTTCAACAATAATTTAAGTTCTTTGACTTTAAATAAGTCTGATAACCTTCTTACCTTTAGGGCTTGGGCAAACCTTGAGCTTAGCATCTTTAAATTGAGCTCTGAAAACCCAATCTCTAGTCAGCTCCTTGAGGAATACAGCTAAAGCAGCAACTTCAGAGTGAGGCTGATTACCTATAGCTACATTCCAGTCAGCTAGCAAGTAGTACTTCCAAGGAACCTTTTCAGCTCCAACAACTATCAACTTATCTTTAGGAGAACTTCGAATTTCATCAATTACGTCTGGCAAATTCAAGCCATACATGGTTAAGTGGATGACTTCACCTCCACCCTCCTTCCACATCTTTATGAAAGAAATAGGGTTAACTCCAACCTTCACGGTAAATGGGCCTCCCCAACTCTCAACCACCTTAAGAAGAGACTTCATTACACTCTCGTCATCAGCATCTATCAGCACGCCGTCAGCTCCAAAGGCTCTGGCAACTAGGCCGACGTGTGTGGTCACCCTCTTATCCCGCTCAGGCCTATGCCCTATCCTAAGCACTAATATCTTATACCCCCACTCCTTCATATCACATCACACAACATTTTAATTAGATCGACTAATTGAATTTAGCGAGTATGAAAGCAATACTAGTAGAGTGCATTATTAGAGGTAATAAGTCGAAGCTTGAGGAGCTCAAAGAGCTAGCTAAAAGTAGGGGATACGAGGTTGTTGGACTTCTAACGCAGAGAAGAGCTAAGCCTGACCCTGCATTTTACATTGGAAAGGGAAAGGTCAAGGAGCTGAAGGAGCTAGTTGAGAAGACTGGGGCGAGCACAGTAATATTCGCTAATGCACTTAAAGCAAGTCAAGCATTTAGGATTAGAAGGGAAGTCGGCTGGCACGTAAGCGTGATCGACAGAAACCTGCTAATACTAGAGATATTCGAGGAGCGAGCTAGGACAGCTGAAGCTAAGCTCCAAATAGAGCTAGCCCGCCTATACTACATGCTGCCATGGACTAGGGAGTACATTAGATTCCGAAACCTATACGGCGAGCAGGTAGGATGGGGAGCACTCGGAGAATACCTGCACAAAGTCTACGAGACCCACGTTAGAAGGAGGATAGCACTACTTGAGAAGAAGCTGGAGAAGATGAGGATTCAAAGCAAAATGAGAGTAGTCAAGAGGCATGAACTTGGATTCCCAGTAGTAATACTCACGGGCTACACTCAAGCAGGAAAAACCGAGCTTTTCAACAAGCTAGCAAGAGAGGCAAAGCCAACAGGGCTAGGGCCATTCACAACTCTCTCAACCTGCGGCCGGAGAGTAGAAATTAAGGGGCTAGGGAGCTTCATCCTAGTAGACTCCATAGGATTCGTAGAAGACATGCACCCACTAATCCTAGACGCATTCTACGCAACACTACACGAACTTGCACTCGCAGACCTAATACTACTTGTAATAGATTCAAGTGAAAGTGAAAGCGAACTTAGGAGGAAAGTCCTAGCCTCAGAGGAGATCTTGACGAGAGTTGCCCCAGCAACACCAGTAATAATATGCCTAAATAAGATAGACCTAGCTTCAAGCGACAAAATTAAAACTGCCGAAGAAATCGTGAGAAACTCATTCCCATATCAGTGCATAATACCTATAAGCGCCAAGAAAGGAACAAACTTGGACAACCTACTCCGCGCAATAGCCGAACAAATAAGAGCTGAAATTGAGGATTATTGGAGAATTACCGCTTCTTCTTAAACTTAATCTCAGCAATGTCGCCAAGCGTTAAATCAAACTTCCTGGCACTCGTCGTAGGATGGTAGAATTCTGACTGCACAGCAGGCACCAGTAGCTTAACTTTAAGAACCGACTCCAGCTTCCTAGCCAGAGGAATGGGTGGAACCATGGCTCCAGACTCTATCCTCCTTATAACCGAAACCTTCTCCTTAACTCTCTCAGCAAGTATCTCCTTAGTCCACCCCAAAGCTTCCCTCGCAGCCCTAATCTTCTCAGCATAATCCTCGACTACTTCCAGATCCTCCATCATCCCCCTACTAGCTGCAACAGGCTTAATAGGCTTAAGCCGCCTCGGCTTAGCAGTAAACCTTGAAATTCTAGGGGGCTCCCTGACAGGAGAGCCGAATTTCGCGCACTCACTACAGACAGTCAACACTGCTCCTGCAATCAAAACCCTCTTTCCCTTACCTCTGAGAGGCTTCCCACATAACTCGCAGCTCAAAATTTACACCACTGCAATTATGCTCAAGTAAACTTATACGGTTTGCGCTCATGGTAGAAATTTTAATTTTAGACCGAGTACCAAATATTCTACAGAGCAAGCAACGCTCTCAGCGAAGAAGAGAGGTCGATGCCTTGCCATCTCCAAGAGAAAGCGAAGAAGCCACCTACTACAAAAGAGTCGAAAGCTACACGAAGTACTTGGAGAGGAAGCTCAGAAGTTTAGAGTTGGAATTCCAAGTCCTAAGTGAAGAGAGGGATAGGCTACTTCAAGAAATAGAGTTTCTAAGAGAGGAGCTGAGGAGGCTGAGCTCACCACCGCTGATCGAAGCGTACGTGATCGAAGTCCTAAATGATGGGAGAGCCATAGTAAAGAGCTCAACTGGGCAAAGCCTAGTAGTTCAAGTGTCGAGCTTCATAGATAAGCGGAAGCTACGCCCAAACACTAGAGTTGCACTAAACCAGAGGACATTTGCCATAGTTGAGATACTGCCTCAAGTCGAAGACCCATACGTCAGGGGAATGGAGATAATTGAAAGGCCGGAAGTAACCTACGAGGACATAGGAGGCCTAGAAGAGCAGATAAGGGAAATAAGAGAAGCCGTAGAACTCCCACTACTAGAGCCAGAGCTATTCGAGGAAGTAGGCATAGACCCTCCAAAAGGAGTCCTCCTATACGGCCCACCGGGATGCGGAAAAACACTGCTCGCAAAGGCAGTAGCCCACGAAACAAAAGCCACATTTATAAGAGTAGTAGGCTCAGAGCTCGTCAGAAAGTACATTGGTGAAGGAGCTAGAATGGTTAAAGAGCTATTCTCACTTGCAAGGAGAAAAGCTCCAAGCATAGTTTTCATCGACGAGATAGACGCCATCGGCGGAAGAAGGCTAGACATATCGACGAGCGGAGAAAGAGAAGTCCAAAGAACAATGGCTCAGCTACTAAGTGAACTCGACGGCTTCAACCCTAGGGGAAACGTGAAAGTAATAGCAGCCACAAACAGGATAGACATACTCGACCCAGCACTCCTAAGACCTGGAAGATTCGACAGAATAATCGAAGTCCCACTTCCAGATGAAAGAGGGCGACTTGAAATCCTAAAGATACATACGAGGAGAATGAAGCTAGCAGAAGAAGTCTCACTAGAGACAATAGCCAAAATAACAGAAGGAGCAAGTGGAGCAGAATTAAAAGCAATATGCACTGAAGCAGGAATGAACGCCATAAGAGAGGGAAGAAAACAAGTACTAGTTAGAGACTTCATGAAGGCAATAGAGAAGGTTATGAAGAGTAAAAAAGAGACGACCCCCATACCATACATGTAGTGGGAAAATGACCTCGACAGACCTCTACAAAATAAGAAGAATAGCAGACTACCAATTTGGAATTGGCATTGGAGACATCCTTTTCCCAAGCGACGTAAAAATAGAGAAATCAAGGAAAACAGGCAAAATAAGGAGGATATATCACCAAGGAAAGCTGCTAGCGACAATGAGAGCAAGCGACGGCTACCTCGCCCTATCAATAGATGGAGCAAGGAGAATCGTCGAGAAAACAAGTAAGCCGACGCTAAGAGTCGTAGTTAAAAACGAAGTAGCAGGATTCATCAAAAAGGGCCGAAATGTCTTCGCAAAACATGTAGTTGAAGCAGACCCAAACATCAGGCCGGGAAGCGAAGTGATAGTCGTCGACGAAAACGACAACTTATTAGCAGTTGGAAGAGCAACATTAAACAGTGAAGAAATGCTCTCATTTAAAAGTGGAGTAGCAGTTAAAGTTAGAAAAGGAGTTGGCGGTGAATAACTTGAGGAGGATGTCACCTAGAGAAATGAGGAGAATGATGAAAAAGCTAGGCATGCAACTTGAGGAATTAACAGACGTAGAAGAAGTTGTCATAATTAGGAGTAGAGAAGTAATCAAGCTGGCGAGCCCAACAGTCTCAGTGATGAGAATTGGAGGACAAACAATATTCCAAGTAATAGGTGAGCCCACAACCGAGCCAAGAGAAGAAGCTAAAGAAGAAGTCACCGAAATACCAGAAGAAGACGTGCAGCTAGTAGCTGCACAAGCAGGAGTAAGCCTAGAAGCAGCGAGAAAAGCCCTAATCGAAGCCGAAGGAGATCTTGCAAAGGCAATTCTAACGTTAACGTCAATGAAGAAGTAGCCCACCTAGTACCTGGTTTGACTCCTCATCTCAAGCTTCTTCTTAATCCTCTTAACTCTAAATATGTCCTCCCTCTCCCTCTCAGCAAGGTAGAACTCGATGTACCTTATGGCCTCCTCAATCTTCGGAATCACCAGAGACTCAAGAGCATTAACTCTACGCCTAACCTTCCTAACCTCCTCAGCGAGCCTAATCAAAGTCGCACTAGCCTCAGCCAACTTGACTATTTTACTCAATGCAGAGCAAAACTTCTCAACAGCAACATCCAAGTAAACACTAGTGTCAATCAAGCTGTAAGTATGCTTAGCAGGCTTAATGTCAGCGGCGAAGACTGGAATTAAAACTCCCATTACATTCCTAGTCTTCATCTCAACTTCAACAGCTTCAGGAACACCAGTCGCAATCCTCTCAAGCTTAAGCGCCCCAAGCTCCATTTCAGCTCCACTCAAAGCTGTAAAGGCATCCTTGAGAGCGGCTACAACCTCCTCCCTAACAGCCTTATAGTCCTGAACAGCAGCGAAGAACTCCATTATCAGAGCATCCTGCTTCTCCTGAAGAAGCTCTAACCCTCTCTTAGCTAACTTCAACCTGCGCTTAAGCGCCAATAGCTCCATTCGAGTTGGCTTAACCTCAATTATAGCCATAAGTCCACCAGCAAATAATTAGAAGTAAAAATTTAAAACAATTCTGCTAGCAATCCCAACAACTCATCATTACACGACACACTATGCCACATGAATTACATAAGGCAAACTCGATCACACAAAGTTCAAGCAAAGCTAAATTACAACTACAGGAATCAATTTTAAAGCTGATGAAGTCGCTCACGACATTTTAATCTTCCAACCACAAATATCATTAGCACAAATCATTCCTGAAATGACTACTACCTCAATTCCGCCACCCGGAAAAGTTGAGGCACTTGCCAAATATAACCCTCTAACCGGTGTCTTAAAATAAGGCCTCTTGGTTTCAATTAACTGGTCAAAAGCGTATATAGCACCCTCCCGCATCGATGTTAGAAGTTGAAGACGGCTCGTGGAAATCGTTGCCAATTAAAATGCACTTACCTGTAAAAGTTCTCACAGATCTTTCGCCAAGAAGCTCAGACAGCACATTAATAGCTGAATTACTGATACAGTGGCAAGGAGCGACGATCCTCACATTAAAACGCTCAAGTACATCTGCAACCCGGTTAGCCTCCTCAGCATCAATGTGGTAACCTCCAACGACGCCATAAATAGTAGTAGAGCCAGTGACGTCAGCAGCCCTTCTCAGAATCGAAGGAATTCCAGGATGTGCACACCCTACAAACACAACAGGTCCACACCCATCAACATTAACTATCAATGAATGCTCTCTCACAAACCAGCCGAGAACACCTGTAGTGACAACTCCATCACATAGCTTGACAGGCCTCCGAGCCACAATAAAGAATTCTCCACCGAATAAAGGCTTTGATGGAACCACAACTTCAACATTCCGCCCAAAGCGCTTAACGTGAGAAATCAAACCACTTAAACCGCCAGAGTGATCACCATGCCAATGGCTAATAAATATGAAGTCGAGATCCTCTAGAGGAACACCTAACACCTCAGCATTATACTTCAAGATGTTCCAGCTCGAGTCAGTATCAAATAAAATCTTAGCAACCCCAGTGTCAATATAAATGGATAACCCCCAAGTTGAAAGAACTTCAGAGCTAACGCGCCTATTATCAACCAAAATAACTACCCTAAGACTATCAATACGTCCTATATCGCTCAATGCTGGCACGACCGTGAATTATTTCCCATATATTTGTAATAAAATAATCGCGCAAAATCTAGCAAAAAGCAGAAAATTGAGAACGTGCGAATGAGCTGAAGTAGAAGGCACCAATATTGCCGGCAATTCTTCAGACAGCTCAAATTCCCAAGTACGCTTTCTTAACCTCTTCATCCTCTAGAAGCTCATGTCCAGTTCCATGCTTCACTATTCTCCCAGTCTCAATTATGTAAGCTCTATCGCACAGCTTTAATGCTTGGTGAACATTCTGCTCGACTAGAAGGACAGTGTAACCTTCACCCTTAAGCTTGGAGACGAAGTCGAGGACTTCTATCACTAATTTAGGCGCTAATCCTAAGCTTGGCTCGTCAAGCATTAGTAGAGTTGGCCTAAGAACTAGGCCCCTCGCTATAGCTAGCATTTGCTGCTCACCTCCACTTAAAGTGCCAGCAAGCTGATTTCGCCTCTCCCTCAATATTGGGAACAAGTTGTAGATAAGCTCCAAAGTTTCATCAAATTTTTCCCTAGCCCTATGAGTGTACGCAGCTGCTTTCAAGTTCTCATAAACCGTTAATCTCGGGAAGAGCTGCCTTCCCTCTGGAATATGAGCTAATCCCATTTCAACCCTTTTATGCGGCTCTAGCTCAGTGACATCCTTCCCCATGAAGAATATGCGGCCACTCTTAGGCTTTAACAGGCCGGATATAGTCTTCAGTGTAGTTGTCTTGCCAGCTCCATTCGCCCCCAAGAGTGCTACAATTTCACTTTCCTTAACGTCGAAGGAAATACCCCATAAAACTTGAACATCACCATAACAAACTTCTAGGTTTTCAACTTTCAAAACCTCACTCATAGTTCCAACCTCGCACCGAGATAAGCTTCAATTACTTGAGGATCATTAGCAACTTGCTTCGGCGTGCCCTCAGCTATCTTCTTGCCATGGTGTAAAACCACAATTCTCTCTGAAATGTTCATAACGAACCTCATTACGTGCTCGACAATCAACAAAGTCTTTCCAGCCTTATTTACTTCTCTAAGAAGCTCTAAAATCGAATCAATCTCAGCTGGATTAAGGCCAGCAGCAGCTTCATCTAGTAAGAGGAGGTCAGGCTCAAGAGCTAGCGCTCTAGCGAGTTCAAGCCTCTTCTTCTGCGCGACGTTTAAGGAGCCAGCCTTCACAAACCTCTTGTCGTAGAGGCCGGTAAACTCAAGGATCTCAAGAGCTCTCCTCGTAGCCTCCTCCACATCATCACGCTTCATGAAAGCGCCTACGACGACATTCTCTAGCACAGTCAATCCTGGAAGAGGCTTAACTATTTGAAATGTCCTCCCAATCCCCTTTTTAGCTATGACGTATGGAGGCTTCCCAGTAATATCTTCACCCTTAAAGTAGACTCTGCCAGACTCAGGCTTATAATATCCAGTTATCACGTTGAACATCGTGGTCTTGCCAGCGCCATTAGGCCCGATAAGCCCTACAATTTCCCCCTCATTAACATGGAATGAAACAGTGTCGAGTGCAACTAACCCGCCAAACCTCTTAGTTACATTCTCAACTTTAAGGAGAGGCTGACTCATGACTTTCATCTCCTTTATGGAGAGATTCAAAAGAGGCTATACCAATCTTCCTACTCACAATACCTTTCTCCTCAAGCCAGCCCATAACTCCTTCGGGCATAGCAATGGTTATTATCGCGAGAATTATGCCTAAAATGAAGACGTGAAGACCATAATATCTTGGAAACCTAGCTACAATTTGAGCTCTCACGTACTCTGTTATCGGGATGAAAATGAATGAACCTACAATTGGACCTACAAATGTGTGCATTCCACCAAGTATCCCTGCAACGACCATGTAAACTGAAATTGTAATTAAGTCGAAAACAGCGAATGGGTCGATGAACCTGAACCTAATAGTGTATAGGCCACCTCCAATTCCGCAGAAGAACGCGCTTATGAACATCGCTATCATTTTGTACTTGAATGGGCTTATGCCAACGCTCATCGCAGCGTACTCATCCTCCCTTATCGCTTGGAGGTAAAAGCCAATCTTACTATTAACGATCATGTGCAGAACAATGACTTCTAAAGCCAAGATTCCCAGCGCTATGTATATGTAAATGAATGGCCCCGCATACTGCAAGTAGTAAAGAGAGAGCTCAGGAGGAACTATTGGAGGTTGAAGTCCAGCTGCACCACCAACCCACTTCCAAGATATGAATACGAGCCTAAAAATCTCCAGCGCGGCAATAGTAGCCAGCGTGAACCAGTGACTTCTAAGCCTGAAAAGCGGCACACCTAAACCTAAACCAGTAACAGCAGCAATGAAACCCCCAACGAAGATCCCTATCCAGGGGGTAATTCCAAAATATAGCATTAGAATCATGGTAACGTAAGCCCCAATACCAAAGAAAATCGCATGTCCAAAGCTCAATTGACCACCATATCCAGCAAGAATATTCCAACCCATAGCCAAAATGGCGTACATCAAGCATAGGAAGAGAGTGTTAGCTGGAAAGGGAAGGTCAGCGTACCAGAAAACTACTGGGAGAACCAGGAGAACTGCAGAGACGACAAGTAAGATGAAGCCTCGAACACCAGTCAACTGCTCTCGAATCATCTTCATCACGCTGAGCATAATCTCACAACCCTAACTTGGCGCCGAATAGCCCAGTAGGCCTCACAAGGATCATGATTATGAAAAGGCCGAAAGCAACCACGTCCTTCAAGGTTGGTGGAATAAATAGGGCGCTGACACACTCAGCAATGCCAATTATCATTCCGCTCACGTACGCTCCAAATA
>QMRA01000004.1:0-21831 GCA_003649155.1 Thermoproteota archaeon
ATGACAAATGGCACGTAGACATTGACAACATTAAAGTAGAAAAGAAGGAAGGCGGATCTTTAGACGATACTCAGCTAGTTTATGGCATAGTACTAGACAAGGAAGTTGTCCATCCAGGAATGCCAAAGCGCGTAGAAAAGGCGAAAATTGCACTATTAAATTGTCCAATTGAAGTTGAAAAGACGGAAATAAGTGCAAAAATACACATCACAAGCCCAGAGCAAATGCGCGCATTCCTAGAGCGGGAAACCGAGATGCTCAAGAAAATGGTTGAAAAGATAGCTGAAGTAGGAGCAAACGTAGTAATCTGCCAGAAAGGCATCGACGACGTAGCTCAGCACTACTTAGCAAAGAAGAAGATACTAGCAGTCAGGAGAGTTAAAGAATCTGACATGGCAAAAATAGCAAAAGCCACAGGTGGAAAAATCGTCACCAGTGTTGACGACCTATCACCACAAGACCTAGGAGAAGCAGAGCTCGTAGAAGAGAGAAAGGTCGGCGAAGACAAGATGGTATTCATAGAGGGCTGCAAGAACCCCAAGGCAGTAACCATTTTAGTGCGTGGAGGGACAAAACACCTCATCGACGAAGCAGAGAGATCACTACACGATGCACTATGCGTCATAAGGAACTTGGTAAGAGAGCCTAAGATTGTTGCTGGTGGAGGAGCACCAGAGGCAGAAGTAGCACACAGAATACGAGAATGGGCTAGAACGCTGAGAGGAAAAGAGCAGCTCGCAGCATTGAAATTCGCAGACACATTGGAAGTTATACCATTGACGTTAGCTGAGAATGCAGGATTAGATCCAGTAGACATTATGGTTGAACTACGCGCTAGACATGAAAAAGGCGAAAAGTGGGCAGGAATCGACGTGGTTAATGGAAAGGTAGCAGACATGTGGAAGAGAGGAGTGCTAGAGCCAGCTAGTGTAAAGAAGCAGGCCATCAAATCTGGAACAGAAGCAGCTATAATGATCCTGAGGATAGACGATATAATTGCAGCAGCTCCACCAAGTAGAGAAGAGAAAGGAAAGGGAAGTAAAGAGGAAGAATTTTAAGCAAATAAAATAATGAATTTTTTGCTTATTTTTACTTATTTTTTGCTGAAAATATAAAAATTACTGGAAATTACTTTAGCAGTTTCTAGAACTTAGTTTCGCTTTCTTCTTCCTCTTCTTTCTCCTTTTCCTTCTCCTTTTCTTCTTCGAATCTTGAAGCTGCAATTATGTCGTCTATTCTTAGGATCATTGCTGCTGATTCAACTGCTGATTTGATGGCGTTGAACTTAACTATTAGTGGCTCTACTACGTCCAACTTTAGCATGTCTGCTGGCTTTCCGCCGAATACATCGACGCCATACCATTTTCCTTCAGGCTTCTCGTGCAATGCTCGAAGTTCTGCTAAGATGTCTATTGGGTCTAGCCCTGCGTTTTCAGCTAATGTTCTAGGAATGACCTCTATTGCATTTGCAAAGGCCTCTACTGCTAATTGTTCTCTTCCACCTACGCTGACTGCATATTCTCTTAGTGCTTTTGCAACCTCGAGCTCTGGTGCTCCTCCACCAGCAACAATCTTAGGCTCTCTTATTACGTCTGCTACTACGTAGAGTGCGTCCTTTATTGCTCGTTCAACTTCATCTACGAAGCGTTCGAGTCCACCTCTGATTAGGATGCTTACTGACCTTGGATTCTTGCAGCCCTCAACGAATACCATCTTTTCGTCTGCTACTTTTCTTTCTTCCACAAGGTCTGCCTCTCCTAGGTCATTAGGAGTTAGGTCGTCAATGTTAGTGACTATTCTTCCGCCAGTGGCTCTAGATAGCTTTTCCATATCTGATTTCTTGACTCTTCTAACTGCCAGTATTCCATTTTTAGCTAAGTAGTGCTGAGCTATATCGTCGATGCCTTTCTGGCAGAACACTACATTCGCACCAGTGTTCTTTATTTTCTCTACCATTGATTTGAGTAGACGCTCTTCCTCCTCTAGGAATGCGCGCATTTGCTCTGGGTCAGTTATTCTGATTTCAGCGTCGATTTCAGTCTTCTCCACTTCTAATGGACAGTCTAGTAGTGCAATTTTCGCCTTTTCTACGCGCTTTGGCATTCCTGGATGGACAACTTCCTTGTCTATTATGATGCCGTAAATCAGCTTTGTGTCTAGTAGTCCACCGCCCTTCTTCTTGATTATCTGAATTTGGTCGATGTCTGCGAATAGCTTTCCATCTCTTTCCTCTGCAATTTGCTTTACAGCTTTGACTGCTATATCTGCTAGGTGTTCCTTAGCTACAGCTACCACCTTTCCGCTCATGGAGGTCATTGCAATTTTTCTCAGCGCTTCTTCGTCGTCTATGCTTACTGATATGGCTATTTTCTCGAGGACTTCCTTTGCTTTCTCTACTGCCTTTTTGAAGCCGCCAATTATTACGGTTGGGTGAATGTTCTTTTCTAATAGCGATTCAGCTTCCTTCAGTAGTTCTCCTGCAAGAACCACTGCTGTTGTTGTTCCATCACCAACCTCTTTGTCTTGAGACTTTGCTACTTCTACCATCATTTTTGCAGCTGGGTGCTGAACATCCATCTCTTCTAGGATGGTTGCGCCGTCATTAGTTATAGTTATGTCACCTAGACTGTCTACTAGCATTTTATCCATACCACGAGGACCAAGTGAACTTCTAACAATTTCAGCTACAGCTCTTGCTGCCATAATATTCACTCGTTGAGCTTCCTTTCCAAAGGTTCGGCTTGTTCCTTCCTTTAAAATCAGTACAGGGACACCGCCAATTTGACCTACAGTAGCTACCCTAGCTTTCGCAGTCATCTCTATCGCCCCAACAATAAACACTAGCGCGTCTATATATTCATTTCTTTACAAAGAATGATCTCGTTAAGGTAAATGTTAAATGTGATGGTAGTAATAGTGCGGGCTAGAAAGACCATGGGTCAAGCTTTCTAATTTCTCTTCCAGATTCACTTATTTTTACGCTTCCTAAAATTATCAGCCCAACATCTTCATCGACTGGAGTCATTATTTCGATAGTTCGCCTCGCAAAATTCACTTCTTTAACCACTCCTATTCCTAAGAAGCGTCCTTCGGAGTTGAAGAAGCCCGCTAAAAGCCCTCTTTCGAAGCCTTGCGGCAGTATGATTACCTCGTCTTTTCCAGTTTCCTCCCTAATGAAGGCTTTCGCTTGTTCCTTCTGTTCGCTTGGAATGTCGCTTTTGGTGACTAATAATAGGGCGTCAGAGCTGTACTCGCCATATAACAGCTGTGTGCCGACTAGAGGTTCATAGTTTCTAAGCTCTTCGCGAGGAATGGGGAATCCTGTGCCTACAAATGAGAACATCAATCCCACCTTATCCATCGAGAAAACTCTTGTTTTAGCTCCAGTAAGATACCTACTGTAGGAAGATTCTCTTATCAGCCGCCTTTCTTCCTTGTTTCTTGCTCTAATTATTCTTGGTGTTGGGATGCGGACGATCTCCAAATTGGTGAGGCCTTGAAGAGGTTTTAATAGATGCTCTAGTTCACCGCTTCGCTGAATTGCAACTATTACCTTCGGATTTAGTATTAGTGCTAGTGACAACTTTAGGGTTCGCGCTCCTCGCCCAGAAATCCAGCCACTTGTGTTTACCACTATAACTTCCGCCCTTTCCTTGAGGGCTGCGTCAAGTAGCTTTCTTGCACCCACAATTACTCTGTCGATTAAGCCTTTTGGTGAAGTTGAGCCGACGAAGAATGCGTTGAAGAGGGGAACTACAGATAGTGAGGCAACAGGCTTCTCTAGGAAGCCTAGCCCTATAGTTGTTGGAGGTCCAATGTCAGACTGCCCTAAGTCGTTATCTATGATTGCTGTTTTGAAACCCTTCGAGTAGGATTGATTTGCTAGGAAAGTACAAAATGTGCTTTTCCCACTGTCGACATCACCGAGCACTATGATAGTCATGGGCTTCTCCATATTTAGAATTTTGTTAACCGCAATTTTCCACTCAGGAGGTATAGTAATGTCTTCCAGCTCCTCTAATCCGCCGCCTTCTCCAATTCTCACTTCTACAATGGAGTCTTCCAACGCCTCAAATACCATGACTTTAGACTTAGGAACTACTGTGGACTCTTTCGGTAGCATTTTCTTGCCAAGCACTGATAATGAGCCTTCGATTACCTGAATAAATGCTGGTCCTTCAACTTTAATTATCCTGGATTTCGCTAACTCCATTTTCATACTCAGCCACCTCATGCTTACTTAGGGGGACCCCCTTACTCAAAGCAATATTATATGCCGCTTTAACATCTGACGGAAGAGAGCACTCCTTAACATAAGGAGATAACGGAAGCGACTCGCTGACCAACTCTATATATGTTTCAGGGAATAAAATGATTTTACCTAGCTCACCTAAAAGCTCACGCAAATATTTGTCTCCACCACTTCCAATTCGTATAACTCTCCTCTTTGCTGGGCAGAGTGTGAATAGTTTTTCTAAGAAGGCAGTTAGCTTTTTAGCACTATAGAATATCTTTAGAGCTATAGGCGTTCCATCGGCGAGAGCTACCACGCCTAACTTAGCCCCAGGGTCTATACCTATTATCAAGTTGTCAAACATGGTTTTACCCTTGAGAGCACATATAACTTTGAATAAGGATTCTTCAATATTTTCCTCATTAACGGCTATTATGGTTCTAGTATCGTCATATGAAGCTTCAACATTAGAAGTAAGCACAACCTTGACGCCGTTTGGTATTGCAAGTCCAGGAGTAATGCTTATGAAATCAATACTGTGCTCCTTAAGCAATCTGGATATGAGGTAGTAGAGTTTAGGGTCTCTTGTCATGACAGCAACTTTTGCCAACGTTTCATCACCAGATTTAGTTCACCATACTAGAGAAAGCTGAGAGTTATATACTCTTTGCGCTAATGTGATTTTGAAATGAAGCTTACTGCAATAGCAACAGGGCACAAAAGACTGGATAGAATTTTAAATGGGGGAATTAATGTTGGAGAATTAACACTAATTTATGGGGAAGCGGGTACTGGCAAGACAGCCATAGCGCTGAGCTGCTCAGCAACATGCGCGCTTTTAGGGTTTAAAACAATATATCTGACTTCTGAAAAGCCATTTCCAGCAGAGAGGTTGGCTTCAATCATTAGGAGAAACCTTGGAAGAGTAGCTAGAAAAATAATAGTTATTGAACTTGAGGATTTTAAGCAGCAGCTAGAAACTATAGAGAAGCTCGATTACTTCATTACGCCTAGCGTTGGATTAGTAGTAGTGGACACTATAACAGCAAGGTATAGAGAGGCGATTTCTAAGGGTGTGAACTCGATTAGCGCGAATAAGTCATTAAATAGGCAGCTTGCAATGCTACGGCATATAGCTGAGAAGAACAAGGTAGCAGTAATCGTAACCGGACAAGTTAGAGAAGTTTTAGGCGAGGAGAGAGAGGAAGTCGTTGCCACTAAAGTCATGCAGTTTTGGCCTAATACCATAATTAGGTTAGAGAAGCATGGACCGAGGCGCATTGCATTTATAGAAAAAAGTGATAATAAAGCTGCGTTAGGATGTAGGATGCTGTTTAAAATGACAAGTCGAGGAATTGAGGATGGAGAGTGGTGAGTGGGTTTTACAGTTGATTTGGCGAATATTACCAGCGTACATTGCTAATGCAGCGCCAGTCGTTTTCGTTAGGAAAGGACATCCAATCGACTTTGGGAAGAAGTGGAGAGATGGAAACCCAATATTAGGGAAAGGAAAAACTTTTGAAGGATTTATTGTAGGTGTAACCGCAGGTTTGTTGACTGGTTTAATTCAAAATAGAGTTGCTGTATCACTCATGCTGGCAGTAGGAGCTATGATCGGAGATCTTGCAGGGTCTTTTTTAAAAAGAAGACTTGGTATACGGAGAAGCGGACCTGCACCATTATTAGACCAAATGTCGTTCTTGATAGGTGCAATTGCGCTCTCAAGTATTTTAGAGCCGTACACGCTTGAGGAAGTTGCAGTTTTGATTCTTATAACCATACCCCTGCATTTAATAACAAATGTCTTCGCGTATTTTATGAAGCTCAAAAAAGTTCCATGGTGACAGCCAGCTAAATCCAGCCGACTTTCTTGGCAAACAGATACTGGAGTGAAAGTAAAGACGCTATGAGGAGTAATGAGCCGAGCACCAACAACATGTTCGAGTACTTAGGGTCATGTGTTATCTTGCTACTCATCTGGACTAGTATAAGGCCTGAAACCCCACCCAAAATTAGCATGAAAACAACAACTGCCTCAACAACGGTTTGAAAGTCAAGGTATGGCACTATGAAGGATATCTTACCCCCTACAGGAACAAACCATATTGGCGGCTCAACAAATACGTAGACAGCACCACTCATCAGAAAGATACATGCTAACACCGAAATTATTGGTGCTATCCTATATAGTAACGCACGTATTGAGGCGATGACTCTCTCTAAGCTCGGAAGCCTTCTCGATAGTCTACTCAAACTCAACCCCTAGAAAGCATGAAGAACTAGATAGAATTAAGCTTTACCGTAGTAATTTGCTAGGGAAAAAATAAATTTGAATTATACAATTTGTGGGCGGAGGACTACTGATGCGTGGAGTGGAGTTAGCCTGCGCAATGTACTTTTATAAAAGTAACTTGGGACTCCTCTTTCCGTCTATAAAGGCGAGTGAAGAGACATTGGAGAAAATAACTGAGCTTGCAAAGATTTCTGAAAAGGTTAATAAGAGATTAGCTGAGCTGGGTGCTAAAAGGAACTTGAAAGTTACGTCAGCAGTAGGATATTCAGAGTTTGCGGGTAAAGAGCTTGAAGTTGCGTACCTCTCGATAGGTGATGACTTCACAGATGTAGAGTACATTTTGAGACCCATATTCATCGAGTTAGGGGGTATAGGATTAGAAAGACCTACTGTAAGTGTCTTTGCATTCTATCACCCACCAATAAAAGTTGTTATCGATGATGTGGCTGGGTGGATAACTCCTCAGGGAATTTCATTAAAGGAAATAAAGAATTTGGGAACGCCTAAACAGCTTCAAATAAACATCTATAATGTGGACTTCAATTTGGCAAAAAGCCTCTTTAAAGCAATTATTCGATGTGCCTTATGTGAAAGAGCGATTTCAGTTCCATCAGAAAAAGCTGTTGAGGCTTATACTGAGAAAGTTACAAGGAAGCTGAGCAATCGGGAGAAAACGCAAATAGTGATGGGAATAAGAGAAATTGCGGAAGGTATAGTGAAAAGGGTAAGCGACTTGAGTAGCGATTTAGAGGCTGATATGAAAGAGGAGTTAAGTGAAGCAGACTCCATATTAAAAGCACTTATCAAGTAAACCGCTTCTTGAGGGATTTAGCGTAGATTGCCACTATGACTAATGGGCTATTACACTTTGGGCAAGATCCAACTTCTTTAAATATATAGTCGCCGCGCTTGAATTCGCGCTCTTCTTTGAAGTTGCAATTTTCGTTAGAACACTTAACTGTGACGACGCTTAGGAACCTAGGTTTAAGCCTATACTGCAGTTGCTTCTTGTGCTGAAAGGCAAGTAGGAACGACAGCACTAGGCATACTGCGCCGGACAAGAAGTAGTCAATAGAAAACCCTGCTTCAGCTTCTGTGTCGAGATTTGTTAATCCCAAAGTGAATAGGACAAATGCAGCTAGCGAAAATACTATTGACATTACTAACAATAGTTGTGGGCTTCTATTCTTCGACACGCATATCACCTTCTACTGGCCGATACCTATGGTATTTCCAATGCCTGCAACTATGACGGTTTCCCCTTCCCTAACCCTCTCCTTAATTATGTTTAACACTCTTTGAACTACTTTTTCGGCGGCTTCCAATATCTCTTTGCGCATAACTGTTATTGCCTCTTCCAATGACAGCTTTATTGCAATTGCATCTATTGGTATCCCATATTTAACCGCAATCTCCTCAATCTTATACTTCTCAGGTCCAGGATCGCCTATGGCGGCTCCTACACCTTCTGCAATTCTACCAGTTTTTTCTCCTTCAAGTTTAGCTGCCGCATCTATCATGATTATCCTAGCAATTGCACCGCTATTCTGCGCTACAATCCGGGCAATAGCCTCTCCTGGCTTTCCAACCTCTGCTCCAGGTCCTTTAGCTTTTATAACTACAACTCTTCGCCCTTCAAAGTCAAACTCTGAGGCAACAACTTTTTCAACAATCTCCTTGTGAGGCTTGCCACGCATAAGCTTCGCTGCAACAAGTGCTCCAACGCCATCTCCAATTGGCTTTCCACCGGAAAAGGCGTCAACTGCGCCGAAGAAAGCTTCCGCATATCGCATAATTATTGGCAGAAACATTTGAAGTTGCATTAAGAAGACGACGCTCTTTGTCTTCTTGCCGAGAAGAAGTAGGTGCCGTATTTCCCTGTAAAGGGTGTTGAGGACGATGGTTGCTTCTAACAAGCCTTCTATGTTTGGCAGAAACATTGGATCTGCATTTGGTGCAATTTTCTTGGCGAAAGCTTCGATTCTCTTGTCGCGCGTATTCAGGATGTGTTCAAGTCTCTGAATAACACCAGCTGGGTCGAGGGATACCGGCTCTATGAAGAAGAAATCTAGGAAATCGTCGATTAGAGGAGCGGGGTCAAAACTTGGGTTGCCTACTTCCTTGACGGTTTTAATTGTGATATCCTTCGCACTTGAAGCAAGAAAGTGCAACCGCCTAAGTGCTCCCTCTGCATCTCTAATCCACATCCAAACTTGAATACGCTGATTGAACAGCGTTATAAATAGAGCAAACACAACAAAGAACAAGACATCTAAAATGTACTTATCAAGGGAGTCGTTAATCATGAAGAATGATACGAGTATTAGCTTCAAGCCCCCTCTTAACCTCCCAACTCGGTTACAAAACATAATGCAAACTATAAATAAATTTATTCGTCTTCAAAAATAGACCGGCATAACATGAATTAATGAGTGCACCGCCAGCACGCCCCTTTCCCGGTGCCTCTCGGACACCAGTACTCAGGCGCGCGGCAGTGGGCTTGACTTCCGGGTTCGGAATGAGCCCGGGTATTTCCCCACTGCCTATGGCCGGCGGTGCACTCAAGATATGAAAACATGTCCGCCTATTAATAAACCTTCCTTCAACAACTGATATTTGATTAATAAAATGCCATTGTAAGTTAAGCTTATAAAAGATGAATACAAGCTTTTCTTGGGCCGGGGTCGCCTAGCCTGGTCGAGGGCGCCGGACTCATAATCTAAGCATTAGGGGGACCAGATGGTAGGTGAAATCCGGTTTCCGCGGGTTCGAAGCCCGCCCCCGGCACCACCAAAAACTGTTACTCTTCTAAACAAGCAATACTCACTATGAGCATAATAGAAGAATCTAGAACCTTATTCCTTCATACTCATTTTGAAAAGTAAAGCCGGGGAGGGGATTTGAACCCCTGTAAAGCGGATCTGCAGTCCGCCGCCTAACCACTTGGCTACCCCGGCTCTATATTATGCTACGTGCAGAATGAATTATATAAATTTGGCTTATTGGCAGTTAAACGAAATACATCATAAATATTGCTTATGCAGCTTGCTCGACTTCTTGAAGAGATTCAATTATAATTCTTGTTGGCACCGAGATTTTTGATGCTGCAACTTTGAGTGCTCTTTTTGCTCGCTCGAGGTGCTCGGGTTTTGTTCGTATTTGAATTATTATTTGCCCTGGGCGTACTCTTGCTGCAGTTCCGATTGGTTTTCCAAATGCAAGTCTCATTCCATCTTGAAGTCGGTCTGCACCCGCGAAAGCCATCATTTTGTTTTCTCTTAGGACGTGGTGTGGGTAAACTTTGATTTTTAGGTGATAGTTTGCGCGTCCAATTTTTTCCATAATTTTGTTAGCGGATACACGTGCAGCTTCAAGTGCGTTATGTCTTATTTGCCCGATTTCCTTAGAGACTAACTTCACTATTATTGGGAAGTCTCCTTTAGGATTGCCCATGTCAAATCTTGCGATTTTTGGAGGGGGAACTCCACTTATATACTCTCGTCTAGTATATGGTGGTCCACTTATGTGTCTATAGCATCGTCCTGGTCTTAGAGGCATGACCTATCCACTCGGCTAGTGATTAAGTAAAACAATAATTTAAGGATTGCTGAGTGGTGTAACTAGCTTTTCTGTAGCATAACTATGAAGGGGTGTAAATTTCCGTGAAATACACGCCTATATCCTTTGACTGCGTAGTTTAGGTCGTTAGCTAGGCGCTTTATTAATCGTAGTTCAGTTGTTAGGATAGTTATTAGACCATCGTCTTTCAGGGTTTTTCTAGCAGAGGATAGGAAGTCCCGGTATAGTGGCTTAATTATTGACCGCCTGCCAGCTCTTATACCGTAGGGGAGGTTTGAAATTATCCTATCAATGTCAATGTTTAATTCCTCGTCTATTCGCCTTGCATTCCCTACCCTAAAGGATATTTTATCATGTACGCCGGCTGCTAGTGCATTTAGCTTGGCGCCTTGCACATGTTTTGGGGAGATGTCCATTCCGTAGATTTTGCACTGAAAGCCGAGAAAGCAGCACTCGATGGGTATCGTACCACCTCCACACATTGGATCAACTACAACTGAATTCTCCGATACTTGGGACATCATAGCCATCGCGTAAGCAATGGTAGGCTTAAGTGCTGCCGGGTGGTCGTAGACCCTGTAGCCGCGTCTGTGAAGTGATTGATCTCCAGTAGTGCAGATACTTATGAAGCACGTTTCACCTATAACGTCCACTCGAACAATTACTGCAGGATAGTCGAGATTTACTGGTGGAGATGGGCCTACTCGCGAATAGAGGTCCTTTATTGCTTTTCCAGCGACCCAGGCAATATCCATGGAGGTGTACTCATGAGAGCCTAGTCTTTCAGCTCTAACAGCAAAGCTGACATGTGGGCCAATGTACTCTTCGATGCCAGATTTCAATGTGCAGCGGTATATGTCATCTAGTCCACAAATCTTTCTTGAAATCTTATTTACTGAGAGCAGTATGGAGACGCGGTGAATTAGCCTAGACTTCATATTAAGCAAAGATGATGCATAATCTTCACTTTCACCGCACTTTACGATTAATCTACCTTGGACGCCTAAGGGCTTGATTTTAGCCTCTACGACGGTAAGTAGTCTGCGGACCTCTTCAAGAGCAATGTCTTCTAATCCTGGGCACGTCGTTAGTAGTAGTTGCGACATTTAGACCACCTATTCAACCCTTGCAATGTAAATGTTATGTTTAGTCCTGAGTATGCGTGCATAAACTTTAGTTCCAATTGGGAGGTCGTCCGCATTTACGAGAGTTATCACTCTCCCCTTAGCAATGGCTAGCTTTTCCCCCTTAAGCCAGCCTGGACCTACAATGGTGACTTTAACTTTTTCGAAGCGCTTAAATGGGCGTGGCAGCATTGGCAATTTAACTATGTTGAAATCCTCAGGCTTAAGCACAAGTTTTACGTTGAACTCCTTCTCCCAAATTCTTAGCGTTTTATAGAACTTGTACCATGAAATGGGCCTGACTCCAGGGGGCTTACGTCCAAACTTGTGAACTTCATACTTCTGTACTCCTAGCGGTGGCCATATCTTCCCAGCGCCAATTTTCTTTGCAAACTCTATGATTTTGGGGATTTCGTCGTCATTGATTTTGGGAATCCAGACTGGAGCTATTAATAGGTCAATCTTAGATTGTGAAATGTATTCTGCAATGCCGACTATGTGGTTAATGTCGTAGAAATTGACTCCAGCAATGTATTTTGCGAGGGACTCGTCAAGAGCATCAATTGACAGATTTATTCTAGATAAACCTGCATCAGCAAGCTCATCAATCATGCGCTCAGTAAGTAAAACACCATGCGTTTGCATGGATATGACTTCGACCCCAGGAATATCCGAAAGTTTACATACTAAATCTACGAGGTGAGGATAGGTGGTTGGATCACCAACAGTGTCGATGTGTGCTTCTATGCGCCTTCCACCCTTAAAAGCCACAATGTCCTTAACCACATGAATTAGGTAGTCCAATTCAACAATGTACTCCGTCCGCCGCCACTTTGATTTAGGACCCGCATCAGTTGAGCAGAAAATGCAAGAAAGAGGGCAAGTTGAAATGGGGCGAATTTGTAAAATGTTCGTTCCTCTATCTATTACGCCGAAAGCAATACAACCAATTAGGGGGATATTGCTACTCCAATCAATTTTGAATAATTCCAGCTTATTGACGTGGTGAACTTCCATTTTGAGCACCAGCACTACAGCACTTTAATTGCATGGAAAACTCATAGATAGCTTTAATTCTACGCTCGATAAAACTGTAGAGGGGCTCTGCCTCATGCCACGCTAGACGGACCTAGGGGAGAAGGAGAATCCGTCGATGACCCTTAGGGGCACCCAGGCGTGGGACAGGCAGAGCCCCTTAAGGGTGGGGAAGCTAGATCCCGCCGTCGAGAGTGCCCAAAGAGAGAGGCTTACCCCCTCCCAATGAAATTGGGTGATCGCGTGCGGGGTACAGCTTCCCCACCCTTCTACCATAGGTAAAACGAGGGTAAAGTACAAAATTAATAATAAATAAGGCTATGACCTCTAATTTGACAAGTAAACAAAGTGTTTAAAACGACTGTTTTAATAGCTGTGTAGACTAACGCCATTAGATAGACTATTATATTTGAAGTCTATGAGCTAAAGCTCTCAAGTAAACAGGATTTACCATATTAGTCGCTGATAAAACTTCTCCAAGCATGTTCTCCACGTCTAATTTTTGCCGCAGATAGAGGACGTAAATCACTGTCTTTAACTAGAGAAACAACAATGACATCTAGGGGCGGCAGCCCTCGGCTTCTCCTAATTCGATTTATCTCCAAAGCCCTGGGCAGGGTTTCTTCACTAACGACAATGGCAGAAATATCTTTATCGCTTATCGTTGGCCCATAGGGGTCTTCGAGGACCACGATCTGAGCCCTATCGCTAACTCCAATACTTTGTAAAAAATTCTGCAAGGTCTTTATCCTATCTTTTAGCGGAGGGACATAATGGGCCTTGAATCTAGCAAGCTTATCACTCGTGATACCTATAACAACTTCTCCCCCAACTTCAAAGCACTTCTTCAGCAGGAGCTTATGTCCTTCATGAAGGATGTCGAAGGTGCCCCCAACTGCAACGCGGTGATACTTTGGTTTCATGAGGTCACCACACGAGACATACAGCTAACCCTCAAGTATCACTGCTAATATTCTTGGCTATAGAGCTTTTTAACGGTTCCTTGTTGAAGAAAAGCGTTAATTTTAGCTGATAACTTAAATTGACTCGCACTTTTGCATCCCGCATTAACCCGCCATTTTAATGAGAAAAACGCGATTTAAAGGCTAAGTAGAAGAAAAGCTTATCACTTTCTAGACAAATTTTGGTACGGGGCCGAATGGGCTGGGACCCCTCATTGAGGGGCAGTACGCCGTAGCTCAGCAAGGTAGAGCGGCGGGCTCCAGAGCGTATAGGATAGAGTTGACCTTGAGGGATGATAGAGCTCTGGAGCGCGGGAGCAACCCGTTGGTCGTGGGTTCAAGTCCCACCGGCCCCACCAACACCTACACAATCCAATTTTATGCGTTGAATGAATTTGATTTTCTAATGTGACAAAAGAAAACCTCCGAACAGGCTATTAGCAATCTAGAGGCTATATTACATTTGAGGTGGAATAGATGAGCATTGAGAAGGCTAAGCTGATGGCTGCTAGAGCCGCTTTGAAACACGTATCATCAGGTCAAGTTGTAGGGCTTGGCTCTGGTTCAACCGTTGAAATTTTCATAAATGAACTCGCAAAAGAGGTAAGGCGTAGGAGTTTAAAAATTCAAGTAATTCCCTCATCATATCAGGTTCTTCTATTAGCATATGAAAATGGGTTAGAAGTCAAAATGCCGAATGATGTTGAAATAGTGGACGTTGCTATTGATGGCGCTGATGAAATAGATCCAAAATTGAATCTAATTAAAGGTGGTGGTGCAGCCTTACTGAGAGAGAAGATAATAGCCTACATGGCTAAGAAGTACATTGTAATTGCAGATTACACAAAACTCGTAAATAGGCTGGGAGAGAAAAGGTCCATCCCAGTGGAGATATTACCTTTTGCTTGGAGGTGGACTGTCAGTCACCTCAAGAAATATGGCAAAGTCGAAATACGCATGGCTAAAGTTGGGAAGGTTGGACCGGTAATAACAGATAATGGCAATCTCATAGCCGACTTACATGTAAAACCAGTTGATGCTCCTGAAATACTTGAGAGAGAAATTAAGAGAATACCTGGAGTCGTAGAAGTTGGTATATTTACAGGTGTTACTGACATCGCATACATAGGATATGTGGATGGCGTTAAAGAGCTCGCCCCAAGGCAATAAACGAACATTACCGACGGATTTTTCAATAGTGAAACAAATTCAATATCGAGTATTAAGCAAGGTGAAGTGGAGCCCCGGGCGGGATTCGAACCCGCGACCAACGGCTTACGAGGATCGGCGCCAAAGGCTCCGCCGCTCTGCCGGGCTGAGCTACCGGGGCAAGCCTATGCCAATAAGCCTCATGATAAAATGGAACATAAAATTTTTGCACATAGCCCGTACTAATTTAAGCTTAAGCCTACCACGACCACTTAGAAAGACTTAGATAAGAAAATTACCATAAAGATGAGGTGAATTAAGCGGAGCAAATGATTGGAGGAAGTGAAATGGGCGGTGCAGCTGTAACAGCAAAATATAACATCTGCGTCCACTTTGAAGTGGAGGGCATAGTTGAAAAGCCGGACGTCATCGGCGCCATATTTGGTCAAACTGAGGGGTTACTAGGTGACGAGCTGGACCTCAGAGAGCTCCAGAGAACTGGAAGAATCGGGAGGATACAAGTTCACCTAGAAACGAAGGGAGGGAAAACTTCAGGAACAGTGATAATACCATCAAGTTTAGGTAGAGTTGAAACTGCACTAATTGCAGCAGCTATTGAAACAATAGATAAAGTAGGACCATGCTCTGCGAAGTTCACGCTCAGAGACATTGAAGACTTAAGAGAAGAGAAGAGGAAGTGGGTAGTTGAGCGCGCAAAAGAAATACTGCTAAAGTGGGAGCAGGAGAAGATCCCGGAAACCAAAGAGATCATCGAAAAACTGCTACGTGAAATTAGAGCTGCAGAAATCATAAAGTTTGGAGAGGAAAAATTACCTGCAGGGCCGGACGTTCCTTATGAAGATACGATAGTTATAGTGGAGGGCAGAGCTGACGTAATAAACTTGCTAAAGCACGGGTATAGAAATGCCATAGCAATTGAAGGGACCTCGATACCAAAGACAATAATAGAGCTCAGCAAGAAGAAGACAACAATAGCATTTGTGGACGGAGATAGAGCAGGTGAGCTAATACTAAAGGAGCTACTCCAAGTGGCAGACATTGATTATATTGCTCGCGCTCCACCTGGAAAGGAGGTAGAAGAATTAACCGCAAAAGAAATTGCCAAATGCCTATCGAACTTAACTCCAGCAGATCAGTATCGAGCACAATTAGAAAGGGTTAAACCAAAAGCTAGGGTTGCACTCGTACCACACGTTCCAGACCATGTAGTGAGAAAAGCTAAGGAAATCATAGGGACATTAAAGGCAGTAATATACGATAAAAAGTGGACAGAAATTAAAGAAATCTCTGTTAGAGATCTAGCGGAGCAACTACAACAAACTGAGAATGCCCATGCGATAGTGTTTGATGGAATAATAACGCAGCGATTAGTTGACATTGCAGGGGAGAAGGGAGTTAATTTAATAATTGGAGCAAGAGTTGGAAGCATAACTAAACGGCCGGCAACACTTACGCTACTCACATTCGAGAACATAATTTAATTTACATACAATTTAGACATATTATTTTGATATTAGTTAATGTTGAAGGCGATAATATTGGAAAGTGAGAAATTTAAGAAGTGGATTAATGACATTAGGCGTGCTACTGAAATTCTTCGAGAGCAATCTATTGAAGAAGTCCGCGTTGTTTATCACGATGATGCAGATGGAGTCACGGCAGCAGCAATATTGAAAGCAGCTCTGGAAAGAGAGCATATTAAAGTGAAGCTGATATGCATTGAGAAGCTATACTTGGAAGTTATTGAGAAGCTACATAACGAGGAAGGCAAAGTTTACATTTATGCAGATATTGCAGCTCCTCACGCACGGAAAATATCTAACATCAACAGGAGCAGAAATCTAACTATAATACTAGACCACCACAATGCAGTTCCCTCAACCGATCCTGCAGTAATCAATTTAGATCCTGAGCTCTATGGATTTAGTGGAGAGGAGGAAGCTAGTGGAGCAACTGTTTGCTATTTCTTCTCTAAAGTACTTTCTGAAAGAAACGTAGACTTAGCACATTTAGCAGTGATAGGAGCGTCAGAAATACCCGGACCAGTAAGAGGCTTAAATTTAGTGCCCTTAGAGGATGCTGTGAAAGTTGGAACAGTTCAAGTGAAGCAGTATGGTGAAGCTAAAAAGTATTTGATAACAGCTTATGACCCACCGGAGTTCAGAGAGAAAATAGCATCTCGCTTGACGGCTATGGCAGCCATAGGTTACTACGTAGGCGGGCCTGAAAGAGCAGTTAACGCGTGTCTTTTAGGATTTTCCAAAGAGGATAAGCAATTTATTGCAAGACTTGAGATGCGGCGAAAGGAAGTGAACAGAAAGCTCATAGCTAAGCTTAGGCGGTTTGGAATTCGGCAGGGGAAGTTTGTTCAGTGGTTTCACGTATATGATGCGTATAAGGGCATGGGAGTGAAAACCATAGGTACATTCTGCAGTTATCTATCATTTCAGAGGTGGATAAGCCAGAACAAGTATCTGATTGGTTTTATGAACATGTCTAGGATCATACCTAAACTTGGAGAGTTGAGTAGAGATTACGTCAAGTTTTCAGCTAGGACTCCTAAAGGGCTATCTGCAGCAGTAAGGGAGGGAAAAATGCCTTCGATATCAGTAGTACTTTCAGAAGCTGCAGAAGCATTTGGAGGATTTGCAGATGGACATGATGTAGCAGCATCTGGAGTGATACCTAAGGGTTGTGAGAAAGACTTCATTAGAAAAGTGGACGACATCATCTCAAAGACACTATCGCCGTTTAAACCAGAAATCTAACGTTGTAGTTGATGGTGGTTTGAGAATAGAGTCGGCAGTGAAGCCGAAGATAGATAGCACGCGTAGAGCTGAAGGCAAAATCTGCTTGGAAATATAGTAGTTTAAATCCAGCTCATCGTATGTAGCCATGAAGTAGGGCTTAGCTCTGTCAGACAGTCTTTTTGATGTTCCCTTAACTATTACAAAACCAACTTTATCTCCAACTTCGAGAGCGTACCCTTCGCTCAACAGTATCCTTGCAACTCTAACATGTGGAGAGTCAACCTCATACTCGTCAAGTGACTTTGAAAGAGTTTTCCATATTATTAGCTTCTCAAAAGGTACGCGCTTAGACTTTAAGTCATCAATTATCTTCCTGACGTACTCTGCTGCTGCATATGGAGATTTCTTCTTTAAAATTACTTCGATTACTTTGAGTTGCACTTCCTGTGCAAGTTCACACCAATCTCCACGTACAGCCTCAAAACCAACAACCTCAATGCGCCCATCCTGCAGAAGGCCAGCATAACGCTTTGCAGCTTCAGTAAATATGCATGAAACGTACACCTTGTCGATTTTTATGTCTAACCCTATCTTATCCTCAACCTCCATTATGAAAGCATCAACTTTCTCAGGAATGTACTTGACGAATAAGGAGTCGGTGTCTCCGTAAATTATCTGAAGGGAGAGATCACGCGCAAGTGCTATAGCTTCCTTTATTGTCTTCCTCCCAAAAGCAGCAGTAGCCTCTGCACACGGCTTAACGTACCACCTAGCCCCAAGCCATCCAGTGTAGCCGTAGCATGCATTAGCTATAACTTTAATCGCCTTCTGTCGGTTATCGAGAAGTATGTATTCGGCAGAGGAGGGGTCTAGAAGCTTCATTTGCTTCTTGATTTGCCTCCTTAATTCGAGGAGCTTTTCCAGCACACGCTTATAGAATCCAGGTGGACTTTTCCTGAATTTATGGCCAACTTCAGGAGCGATGAAGCACTCTTCTGGAGGTAAGGGTTCATCCGGAGGAACATACGTGTCTGGACTTATATTGTACTTTATCATCAAGCTGGGGTACATAGCTGAAAAATCTATTATGGCAATATTCTCATGCAAGCCTTTTTTGGGCTTGAGAACTAACGCGCCGCGATACGGAATGTATGGTCTTTCAACTCTATTTGGTATGAGCTCATTTTCCATGAAAGCTTGTCGAATTAAGAACCACTCTACACGAAAGCCAACTGGCGCTGCTAAAACTTGATCAAGAGGTATTCCAGTAACGCTTGATAGTTGCATTGCAAATGGAAGGGCCTTCTTTGCAATTTCTAAAGTTAGCTCTGCAGCTTCCATTGAATGCTTTAATAGGTCAGTTCGTTTACTAGTGTCCCCCCAATACTGATACACCCATGGTGGACTGAGTAGAAATTGCTTTTCTTTAGGCTTTATGTTTAGATAGTCAGCCACATTTGCTAAAGTTTTGACTTTGATTGCATAGAGGTCTTCTGCATAGTCAAGCATGTCGACGTTAGCTCGCCCTGCAATTGAAATGTGACCATATGTGCTAGTCTGTGGTTCTGAAAGCTCTCTACTTAATGGGATATTGACGTTTAGGTTCTTTGCTCTAGCTAAGATGTATGGCCAAACAAATCTATTAGAATTATAGCCAACAATAATGTCTGGGTCTACTTTAACAACGTAATTTGCAAATTCTTTTAAGAGGCTTCTTTCATCAAATTCTTCTAGAGTGAATTGAGCTTTTTCACCAGTATTCATGACTGTGGTGATGACCACTATAGGGGCGCTGTGAGGTTTTGGTGACCCCTTAGGACTATACCATTCAACATCAAGTGATAGAATCTTTAAATCAGGAATGTCACGGCGGTCAGTAATTTTTGGTTCACTTTTCATTTCATATATGGCATCGACGCGAACGTTTTCCTTATTCTTGAGGCGCTCTGCTTCCACAGAGTGCCAAGCGCAGGGGTATACGCCCTTATCTACCATGTATCTCATGTAAAAACGTATATCGGCTTCGAGGACGTCCTTCACACCGGGAAGCTTCAGTATTTTTTCCTTTAAAGAGGACAGCGTAGCTGGTAGCAGGCAAGTAACTTTGAGTGCAGTTACTGGTTTCCCGAAGAAGAGCTTATCAACTTGTTCTACACTGAGTATTGGAGTATTTGGGTTACTTAATTTCTTAATGTTATTAGTGATGGATGAGAGAAAGCGATTGTCTTTAGGCAATACGTAGAAGTATGGCCTAAAAGTTCGATCTAGTATTAGCACTCTTCTCCCATCATCTGTTATGCTCCAGAAGCATACGACGGGCACGTTATCTTGAATAGTATAAGTTACGTCTAGAGGCCAAAATGTGATGGTCTCCCTCACAAATCAACGCCCCATTAATTATTCTCACAATCAAACTTATTCTTCTCGGTTAGAATTTTAAACATGACAAGAGCATCCTCATTATCCCGGTAGTACCGTGGAATTTGATAAGCCTTCTTAAATCCTAGTTTCAAGTATAGGTTAATAGCGATTTTATTGCTGACCCTAACTTCAAGTCTCAGAACCTTCACACCTAATTTTCTAGCCTTAGCTTCGATTGAAGTTAATAGAGCTGTTGCTACGCCCTTTCTCCTGTATGGTGGAGCTACTGCCAAGGACAATATGTGCCCCAAGTATTTCCGCCTTATCAGTAAAATTACGTAACCAATAATTTTATCATCCGACTCTGCGATAAGAAATGTTTCTCGTGACATTTGTAGTAGCATTCTCAGAAGAGACTTGGGATAAGGGTCTTTAAAGGATTGAACTTCGATGTTGAATATTTCGTTGATATCTTCTTCACGCGCTGGTCGAATACAAATTTTCTCACGTAAGTTTGAGTTGAGCATTTGCATCTACTCGTCAAGAATCTTTATTTAAACAGCAATTAAATTTAGGTAGAATAGCACCTTAATACTTTAATGCGGTGGGAAAATGAAAGTAAGATGGCTTGGTCATGCTGGTTTTGAAATAGAGATTTCCGAAAAGAGAATACTAATAGATCCATGGCTTACAGGGAACCCCGTGGCTAAAAATAAGCCTGGGGAATTTAAAGAAGTAGACGTTATACTTGTAACACATGACCATGGCGATCACTTGGGCGACGCTATAGAGATAGCCAAAAATACTGGTGCAGTTTTTGTTGGCATTTATGAACTAAGCCAGTATGCACTATCGCAGGGAGTAAAGGATACCGTAGGAATGAACATCGGAGGATCAACCATAGTCAAAGACTTAAAAGTAATAATGGTTCCAGCTTTCCACTCGTGCGAGAGAGGCGCTCCAGTAGGTTTTGTAATTCAGCATGGTGATGAGAGCGTCTATCACGCAGGAGATACCTCGCTCTTCGCTGACATGAAGCTTATAGGAGAGCTGTATAAGCCTAAGCTTGCTCTACTACCCATAGGAAGCCACTTCACAATGGGACCTTTAGAGGCCGCTAAGGCTACAGAGCTAATAAAACCAAAAGTAGTCATCCCAATGCACTACAACACGTTTCCAGTAATAAAGCAGGATCCCCATGAATTTGAAAAGCTGGTCAAAAAGTTTGCACCAGACGTCAAAGTGATAGTAGCAGAAGTTGGAAAGTGGATAGAGATTTAAAGAAACACTAAAAGCAGCCCAACCACATAATTATTTTAAAAGAAGAGAGACTATGAAAAACTCCAGCAACTTCAGTGTGCTTGAAGTACTAGTCCTTCAAAAGTTGAGAAATGCAGGAGGTAAACGTAAACTTGAAGTCCTAGCTAGGGAGTGTACAAAAGAAGAGGCGACCATCGCATCAATTGTCGAAGGCTTAGCTGAAAAGGGCGCTGTAAAAATTGCTAAGAGACGTCTGACAATTGTATCATTGACCGATGAAGGTTTGAAGTATGCTAAAGAAGGTTTACCTGAAAGGAAGATCTTGAGAAAAATAGTTGCTATGGGAGGTAAAGTTCCATTAAAACGACTGACAGCAAGTATAAAAATGAATAAACAAATGAAAGCTGCACTAGGATGGGCTAAAAAGAAAGGCTGGATAGAAATAGAAAGAGATGGTGAAGAGCAATTAGTACATGCACTAGCTGAGTCCCCGCCAGAAGGCTATGACGAGAAGATACTTAAAGAACTTAGTCAATCAAGCGGCAGAATATCTATCATAAACAGAGTAGACAGTGAGCTGCAACGAACTCTCCAAAAACTGAAAGCCAGGAAACTTGTAAAGGTTGAGGAAAAAACGGAAATAACGATTTTTCTCACAAAGGAAGGAGAAGAGATGCTGAAGCAGGCAAGTGAGAGCCAAGTAATAAAGGCACTTACACGCGAGCATATTGTAGAAGGCACATGGAGAAAGGGGTATTTCAAGCAGTATGATGTAACTGCAAAACCTCCTGAATTTTATCCAGGTAAGCTGCACGTTCTCAACGAGATAACTGATAGAGCCAGACAAACACTACTGTTCATGGGCTTTGAAGAGTGTACCGGGTCAATAGTCGAGTTAGAGTTTTGGAGCTTTGACATGCTTTTTTACGCCCAGGAGCATCCCTCTAGAAGCTTAAGTGAAGTTTATTGGATTAAAACTCCCAACGAGGGAGAAGTAGTACATAAAGAGTTGATTAATAGGGTCAAAGCTACTCACGAAAATGGCTGGATCACAGGTTCCAAG
>QMRA01000005.1:0-21744 GCA_003649155.1 Thermoproteota archaeon
AAGAATAATAAATAAAAATTAATAAAGACTACATGAATGGACTTTAACTTTTAACTTGACGACTCTTCTTAGTGAATGGGAGCGGCTTCATGAATATCTCTGGCAACACAAGCCAGCCGCCGCTTGCAAGCAATATGCACAGTATCCAGTCATACAGGGTTAGTGGAACAGTGTCGAATATTACTTGTAGTGGTGGAGCGTAAACTAGCATTAACGTCAAGATGAGGCCTGCAACGTCTGCTATTACAAGTGCTTTGTTAGTCAGGAAGCCTATGCGGAATGCAGAGTGCTTTTCAGACCTACAGTTGAAGACTACGAAGAGCTCGAATAGCACTGCTTGGACAAAGGCGAGAGTCCTTGCTTCAGCGACACTGTCTTTGAGTAGGTACATTCCAAGCAGGTAGGCTGCCATAGTCCCCAGGAACTGGAATAGTGCTGAAGCTAAGATGAAGAGCTCCATTCCACTTAAGATTCCCTCCTCAGGGTCTCTTGGAGGTCTCTCCATAATATCTTCGTCGGGTGGGTCAACGCCAAGCGCCACTGCAGGGCCGCCGTCAGTGACCAAGTTAATCCACAGGATTTGTAGTGGGAGAAGTGCTGGTGGGAGGCCAGCTAATATGCATGTAGTTATCACAGCGATCTCGTCGAAATTGCATGCTAAGAGGAATCTCACGAACTTCCTAATATTGTCGTAGATTGCCCTGCCGTCCCTAACAGCTCTAACTATCGTAGCAAAGTTGTCGTCGGCTAGAATCATGTCCGAAGCTTCCTTGGCTACGTCGGTTCCCTTAATGCCCATTGCAACTCCAATGTCAGCCAACTTCAGAGCTGGTGCGTCATTAACTCCATCACCAGTCATCGCGACTATGTGACCCTTCCTCTTAAGTGCCTTTACAATTCTAACCTTGTGCTCTGGTGAAACTCTCGCAAATATTGGCACTTTATCGACAACCTTGGTTAATTCTTCATCTGACATCTTGTCCAGCTCAGCTCCAGTTAAGACCATAAAGTTATTTCCTTCAACTAAGCCGATTTCCTTGGCAATCGCTATTGCAGTGAGCTTGTGATCGCCAGTTATCATCACAACTCTTATTCCAGCCCTCCTGCACTGCTCAATAGCTCCCTTAACCTCATCCCTTGGAGGATCAATCATTCCAGCTAAACCGACAAAGACCAGCTCGCTTTCCACTTGATCAGTATCTATGAACTCAAATTGAGCTGGAATCACCCTATAAGCCATCGCCAAAACTCTAAGCGCGCTCTGAGCCATCTCTCTGACGATAGTTAAGATTCTCTGCTTATCAGCGTCAGTTATGAGCCTAACATTGCCGTCTTCAAGTATGAAGCGCGACCGCTCAAGAATAACTTCAGGAGCACCTTTAACGTATGCTACGAGCTTTCCATCCTTTGTTTCGTGAATAGTAGTCATTCTCTTCCTGCTAGATTCAAAGGGGATTTCATGCCTCTTAGGATAATCTTTCAAGAGCGCGCGCTTCCACATGCCAGCTTTAGCTGCAGCAACCACAAGGGCACCCTCAGTTGGGTCTCCAAGAACCTTCCACTTTCCATCTTCCTTAACAAGCTCTGCATGACTACAGAGTAGCCCAATTCTCAATAGTAGCTCTAAGTGAGGATCTTCAGCTGGATTAATGGTCTCACCATTAAAGAGGAATTCTCCCTCAACCTCATATCCAGCGCCAGTTACCTCGATGATCCTACCGTTGACGTAGATTTTTCTTACAGTCATCTCATTCTTAGTCATTGTCCCAGTCTTGTCGGCGCAAATAACCGTGGTGCAGCCTAAAGTTTCTACTGAAGCCAGTCTCCTAACTATTGCATTTCTCTTAGCCATGTCCTTAACTCCAAGCGCGAGAGTGATAGTGACTACTGCAGGTAGACCTTCTGGAACAGCTGAAACTGCAAGTCCAACTGCAGTCATGAACATGAGTACTGGGTCCATCTCCCTAGCTAAGCCCAGAACGAAAGTGATTATGCACAGAACAACTATTAGCGTCCCTATGCGCTTTCCAAACCTATTGAGCCTTCTCATGAGAGGCGTCTCTTCCTTCTCGACTTCCTGAACCATGGCTGCAATCTTGCCCATCTCAGTATTCATACCAGTCGAGACAACGACAGCCTCTCCATAACCAGTAGTTACAAGTGTGCCCATGAACACCATATTCTTCCTGTCAGCTACTGGAGTGTCTTCTGGAAGTATGATGGCTGCATTCTTCTTGACAGGAATAGACTCTCCAGTTAACATTGCCTCGTCTATTTTAAGGTCGGTGCACGTGATCAGTCTAGCATCAGCTGGAACTCTATCTCCAGGCTCAAGAATAATGACATCTCCTGGAACGAGCTCCCTCGCTAAAATTGTGATTTCACTCCCGTTTCTTCGAACTCTAGCTTTAGGAGCAGCTAACCTCTTAAGAGCTTCAAGAGCCTGCTCAGCCCTATACTCTTGAATGAACCCTAAAACTCCATTTAAAATTACAATTGCAACTATCGCAAATGCATCTATGTGCTCACCAATAACAGCTGATATTATCGCAGCAGCAATTAACAGGCCGACAAGAAAGTTCTTAAACTGATCAATAAATATCTTGATTACAGAAACTTTAGCCTTCTCAACAAGCTCATTAAAACCATACTTCTCAAGCCTAGCCTTAGCTTCAACATCACTTAAACCATCAAATGTAGTGTCAAGTTCCTTTAACACCTCATCGATGCTCATCGAATGCCATGGCTTAACATCTGTCAATGCAGCCCCACCACAGTGAACGTGACAGTTGGCTAAATTTCCTTGCGAAGTAATTATATTTAATATTTCACCCACCAAACTTTAACCGAAACGGCGAAGCAAAGGTTCATATGAATTTAATAGTTTGAAAAGTTAATTTAATTGAGAGCGAGGAGAAACTGCCATGACATTGAAATTAAAAGAAGGCGAAGAGCTGATCCAGGAAATTAAGCCTCACCCGATAGCATTCATCGACTTGTACCTAAAATTCATATACCTAGTAATAATCAGTATAGCCTTCTTTATCTATGGAGGCAAACTAGCAGAGCTAGTAGCTAGCACACCATTAATAGAAATTATAGGTCAATTGAGCGATTATATCCCTCTAATTGCGTGGGCAGCTTGCATAATCATTCCCTTCACGATAATATCAGTATTGAAGATAAGGTGGAGGTGGCTGCTCTTCAGCATACTAATCGTAGCATTAGGCATAATCATGAAGATAGAGCTCAACCTTCCAGAATACGCTTCATCAGCAATTTTCGGAGTAGCAGGACTATCACTAGTAAACTCCTACAGGAATGGGCACACCTACTACATTACGAATCAGAGGATAGTTACAGAGCTCAAATTCATAAGGCACAAGCAGAGGGAAATCAGCTACAGCAAGCTTAGCGAACTAATAGTAGTTAGAGGACTAATTGGAAGGATATTCAATGTAGGCACAATAATACCAATAACCCCCTCAGGACTCGGTTTAGGGGAAGACCAAGCAATTACAGGCGTAGGAGTCTCAGAAAAGCAACTAGCCGGCTTGCCCATAACAGCAGGAATTGCCGGAGGAAAAACGGTGAAAGTGCCAAGAGGTAGAAGCCCCTACGTGCTATTTGGAGTCAAAAACCCAATGAAAATTAAAGAATTAATCTCAAAGTACGCATGGGAGCGAGAAGAAGCAACTATCCTAAAGAAGATATCTGAAGACATAGAAAAGCTCGTTGAAAAAGTGGATAAAAGCGAAGGAGAATTAGAAGGCCAAGAATTATAATACTATCTAAAAGCTAATCCCCATAAAGCTTTCCTAAATTTACGCTCACTTAAATTAAAAATGATTCTTGCAGATTCTATTAAAAAGCTAATCACAGTAGGAAATTGGCATGGGCCATAGCACTTCTTAAAAGGCTAAATTCACCATAAGCAACTGGTGGTGAAAACATGACATTATCAGCTAAAATTGGAAGAATTATCGTTGCTAGACTACCTAGAGGGGAAGACTTGCTAGATGAGATATTGAAAGTTGTAAATGAAGCCGAAGTTTCAGGAGGATGCTTAATGCTCATAGGAGCACTCTCAAAAGCAGCATTCGGCATATACGTTGAAGGAAAATACAAAGTAATTGAGCTTCAAGGACCACTGGAAATACTATCATGCATAGGTAACATAGCAGAGTCAAATGGAGAGAAAATAGTACACGCACACATAACAGTGTCAGACGCTCAAGGAAAAGCTTATGGAGGACACCTACTCAATGGATGCATAATTGATCCAACAGCGGAACTAGTAATAATTGAAGGAGAAAACTTGAAGCTCCAAAGGAAATTAGATAAGGAAACTGGACTGAAACTCTTGTCAACTTAACTTTCAGCCTTAAATGTCGACATTGCACCTAAAAGAAACATAACTATAGTCTTCGGGTATCCAGTCCTCTCAATTAAGCCATCAACATCCAGATCAGGCGACTCCCTGAGCAGCTCAATAATCCTGATAGCCATGTCACAGAAAACGTCAAGCGCCCTACTAGAATACCTCTGAGCAATACTCAATGCAGAAATCGCAGCCTCCGGCAATTCCTCAATCGCGCTTAAGCCGTCAGCCATGATTGTGCCAGTAGAATCGCACTTTATCTCCTTAAACTTTTTACTCTCCATCCAATCCTCCCTATCAACTTCGATGAGAACCATGAACTTTCCACGGTAATTGTGCAGCATGTAGTTCTTAGCACTCCCATGAACAGAAATCTTCCTAAGAGCCCCACAAACCTTCTTTACCAGCAGAATTTCACCATCAGCTGCATTATAAGCGAGGAAGTATCCTTCATCAAGAAGTCTGAAAAGGTCGGCTAGAGTAGTCACAGACTCCAAAGACAAACTACAGCCCTCAAAGAAAGTCGAGTAATCTAACTTAAAAATAGATCGATTAAAGCGAAAAGCAAATAATCACTACAGCCACACCTTATTAGCAGACTTAACAATCTACGGTGGGCTGACCAGTGAACGATAAAAAGTACTACTCATTCTCCAAAGAACTACTACCTAAGCTCTTCAACTTAATATCAAAAGAATACACGATAATAGGTCCAGTAGACAAAGATAGAAAAACGGTATTTAAACATGTTGAAAGTTACGATCAACTAAAGCTAAAATACACTCGAACCATCCTCCCACCCAAAAAATTCCTACAGCCACCCCACGAAGAACTAATGCACTTCAAGTATGAAGATAACAAAGTTGAAGTAGTAGAAGTGCTACCTCAAGAGAAAATAGCTTTTTTCTGCATACACCCATGTGATGCAAACGCACTCATAGTCCTCGACAAAATCTACAGTGAGAATTACGAAGACAATTACTACTTCAGTAGAAGAAGAAACATGCTCACAGTCGTTCTCGACTGCCTAGAAGGAGATGAATATTGCTTCTGTGAAAGCGTGGGAGCAGATAAGCCGTGGCCAGGCTCATACGACCTATACATAACACCACTAGAGCTAAAAGAAGTAGCAATTACACCAGGATCAAGTAAAGGCGAAAAACTCGTACGCGAACTAGGATTGAAAGAAACTTCACCTCCCAAGATAACTCGGAAGAAAAACACCCAAAAACTGCCAGTAAAAGACATTGAAGCTCTCGCAGAGAAAATGGAAAGCCCAGCATGGGAAGTTGAAGCAAAGCCCTGCTTATCATGCGGAACGTGCACACAAGTCTGCCCTACCTGCACTTGCTTCGACGTCATGGACCTATTCAAAATTCCCCTAAAAAGCGGAGTTCGATTTAGAACTTGGGATTCATGCATATACTCAAACTTCACGAAAGTAGCTGGCGGAATAATCTTTAGAGAAAATAAAGTTGACAGATTCAAGCACCGCTACTACCACAAGTTCGTTTTCATTAAAAATAGATATGGAATTTATGGATGCGTAGGCTGTGGCAGGTGCATCGAAGAGTGTGTTAGGAAGATAAACTTGGTAGAGGTGATTAAGAGGGTTGCAAAATCCTAAAAGTAGAAGCATATACACACCTTTCCCAGCCGAGGTAACTCAAATCATCGACGAAGCCCCTGAAATAAAGACATTTAGATTGAAGTTCATCGACAAAAATCACGGGGATTTCAAGTTTAATCCCGGCCAATTTATTCAGCTGTCAGTTTACGGATTTGGAGAAGCTCCATTTGCAATATCCTCACCTCCAAGCTTAACTGGAGCAATAGAAGTTACAGTAAGAGTAGTCGGCAGAGTTACTAGAGCTCTCTTCAACCTCAAAGTTGGAAGTCAAGTAGGCGTGAGAGGCCCGTATGGCAATGGATTTCCACTAGACAGCATGAGAAAGAAGAACGTCGTACTCGTAGGAGGGGGAACAGGATTAAGCCCACTGAGGCCACTCATATGGCACATATGCGAAAATAGAAGCGAGTTTGAAAGAGTAGTACTCCTATATGGAGCGAGAACCCCGAAAGATCTCCTATTTAGGAGAGAATATGAAGATTGGAAGGAGAAAATCGAAGTCCACCTAACAGTAGACTTCGCAGACGAGACATGGAGAGGAAGTGTCGGCGTCGTAACGAAGCTATTTGACGTGGTAGAAGTGCCTAAGGAGAATGCTGTGGCAGTTGCATGCGGCCCCCCAATAATGATGAAGTTCACAGCACTAAAACTAATGGAGCTAGGATTCAAACCCAATCAAATATACGTGAGCCTAGAGCGGCTGATGAAGTGCGGAGTAGGCAAGTGCGGCCGCTGTATGCTGTCAAACGGCAAGTACGTGTGCATGGACGGGCCGGTTTTCAGACTAGATGAAATACCATTCAAGGAGGTTGAAGCTTGAAGAGCAAGCTGAAAGTTCACTTCTACAGCCTAGCGGGATGTGAAGGCTGCGCAGCTCAACTCGTAAACGCACTAGTTAAGCGCCCAGAACTCCTAAAGCACATAGACTTCAAACAGTTCAGGCTTATAGGAGCAAGAGAAGAATCCGAAAGCTGCGACATAGCCATAATAGATGGCTCAATAACCAACGATGAAGACGAGAAGAAAATCATGGAAATCCGAAGGAAAGCGAAAACACTAATTGCACTGGGCACCTGCGCAGTGCTAGGCGGAGTTCAAAGCGCAGTTAACGAGCTAAATATAAGTGAAGCATTAAGCAAAGTCTACAAAAAAGTGCCCAAAGCAGTTAAAATCAACAAGGTCAAGCCACTAAGCGAAGCAGTCCACGTCGACTACGAAATTCCAGGCTGCCCAGCCGAAGTAGAAGAGCTAGAAAAACTACTAGTAGAACTAATATCAGGAGCAAAATTCAGGCTAAGCGCAAAATCAGTTTGCTTTGAATGTAAACTGAGAGAAACAGCCTGCCTACTAGATAAAGGGGAAATGTGCCTAGGACCAATAATTAGAAGCGGATGCAACGCAAAGTGCCCAGCCCTAGGAGCGCCATGCAGAGGTTGCAGAGGGCTATTCGAAGACAGTGAAGTTGAAGAGCTAATCTGCACAGCCCTAGAGAAGGGAATTAAAGAGGACGTGATTAAGGATAAGCTTTCAATCTTCATGGTTAAGGTGGCTAGAAAATATGGCGAAGTGTTTGAGAAGTGAAGAGATCTTAAGGATTGAAGGTCACGGAGAAATGCTTGTAAAGATAAGAGGAGGGAATGTAGAAAGCGTAGAGTTTCGAGTACTAGAGCCATCAAGGCTATTTGAAGCATTCATGGTTGGAAAAAGCGCTGTAGAAGCACCATACATTAGCAGTAGAATATGCGGACTATGCGGCTACTCACACGCCATGTGCGCCGCCAAAGCAGTTGAAAACGCCCTAAACTTGGAAGTCCCAGACGAAGTCTCCCTCTTGAGAGAGGCTATAATGATGCTAAACACCATTGACAGCCACTTAATACACGTATTCGCACTCTCACTCCCAGACTTCATCAAAGTCAAGACATTCATAGAAGCAGCAGCCAAACTCCCAAGACAGTACAAAGAAGCATTCGAAATCAAGAAGACCATTTGCGACACACTAACTAGAATTTGCGGCAGCTCAGTACACCCAGTAAACATAGTCCCAGGCGGATTCACTTCAAAAATCGACAAGAAAACACTAGTCGAAGTTTCAAGTGAACTTGAAGAGGAAGCATCGAAGGCAGAGCAACTAATTGAAGAAGTAATAGCACTACTCATCTCAGGAGAGAAGCTAGACAGGAAGAGCAACTACGGTGCACTAGCCGACGACAGCTACCCATTCTACACTGGCGAAAGCGTGGTAATTGCTGGAGAGAAAATTCCAGCAAGTAAGTTCAAGGAGAAAGTAAAGGAAGTAGAAGTTGACTACTCAACAAGCAAGAAAGCACTATTCCAAGGAGAAAACTACATGGTAGGAGCACTAGCAAGACTGAACAACCACTACAGCAAACTTAGCGAAGCAGCGAGGAAAATTGCAGACCAGCTAGGACTAAAACTACCATCAACAAATCCATACCTAATACCTGCAGCTCAACTCATAGAAGCAGTACACTGCCTCGAAAAAGCCTCAGAAATCATGAGGAGCCTACCCACAATAAGTCCAGCAGAAAAGCTGAGCGAAAAATCCGGAGTAGGAATGGCAATAGTTGAAGCCCCACGAGGACTACTCTACCACGAGTATAGGATTGAAAATGGGAAAATAGCCGAAGCAGACATCATAACCCCAACAGTACAAAACATCCCGGACATAGAAGCCTCAGTCAAGCAAATAGCTGAAAAATTCTCCAAATGCGATCCAAGCACGATCAAAGAGAAGTGTGAGGTAGTCGTTAGGTGCTACGACCCCTGCTTATCCTGCTCAACCCACGTCATCAAGCTGTCCGAGTAAGGTAAATTTGGATCCAACAGAATAATTATGGTTGACCGATGAAGAGTACTTCCGGCGCGGAATGATGAAGAAAACTTACCCAGCTGAGGCTCAATCTCCAAGAACTCTAGCCTCAACATTCAACTTTTTCTCAACCCAACTAGCAAATGGCTCAGCAAAGTAGCCGACAGTATAAACTACCTTAGGCTTAGACGATTCAATGTAATTAACGAGCTGAGGGAAGTCCGCATGACTGCTAAGTGGAAAAGCTGCGTGAAAGTTCTTAAATGGGTATAATAGAGTCCAGCCAGTTGAAATTGCCTTAACCATATTGTACTTCTCAGCAATTTTAAGCGCGCTCTTACTGGAAACAACCGCTGGCATAGAATGACTTCTCAGAGCTTCCAATCCCTCCCTAGACGACATGTTAATGCAGTTGAATTTGAAGCCAAACTCCCCGTAGACCCTATTAACTCTCTCAATCCGCTCATCAACAAGAACTTCGACGTTAAGCCACTTATTCATGAGAGCAATGAGCTCCTGCGCCTTTCCAATCGAGTAAGCTAAAAACACTGGAGCAACTCCAGACTTCAAGGAAGACTCAACGAAATCTGCAATCTCATCATAAACCTCCCGCCTATCTGGAAACACCATTTTAGGGTGGCCGTAAGTTGCATCTATAATCAGCTCTTCACACTCAAGAGGCTTAGCAGGCTTGGTAATCAGAGTTTCATCCAAATTCAAATCTCCAGTATAAGCAATGGAGAAGGACCTGTGCTTAAATAGAAACTGAGAAGACCCTAAAATGTGACCTGAATCGTAGACCTCTACATCTAAATTGCCAATAGTGAAGCGCTGAGAATGAAGGAAAGCAGGATAAACATTTTTGAGCTTCTTCCCACTTTGAGCCTCGTAAAGCCGAATAGTCAAGTAAGAAGCAAGCTTAGGCTTTCTAGACTTGAAGCCAGCAATGTGATCTCCATGAGCGTGACTTATAAGGATGAAATCGCCCTCAGCAGACCTAGACATGGGATCAAGTGAGAATGAGAAGTCATCTAGGATTAGCAGAACACCCTTGAACCAAAACACACTCCAAGGTCTACGCATATCCGCAGACTAATAGCTTAAAATGTAAAATTATGCTTTTCCAACCTAATCTTCCTTAAAAAGCTCGCTTAGAGGCTTGCGCTCACCCTTCTTCTCATAGTAAATTCTAATTGGCATGCGCACCGGCATGCCTAAATCTAAGAATAACTTGTAGAGGGCATAGCCATTGATTGGCTCCTTAATCTTCCCTTCCTCAATAAACTTGGCTAGAGCTTCAACAACCTTCCTAGTAGCTAATGGGTACTGCGCTTCAGCTGCCTTCAAAACGTCCCTCGCCCTACCAACAAGCATCTTACTTAAAATCTCCATAGGGTCTTTCTGCTTCGGCTGACTCTTCTTGGAAGTCATTAACCTCTGTAGCCTAGCAAGCTTTCTCAACTTCAGCAGCTCAAGCTCTAGGTCCTCATCTGCCATTTAGATACACCCGAAGTTTAATTGAAACACTAGCCCATATTCTTATCGTTCGCGAGAAGAGCCTTAATGCCTAATGCGAGTAGAACTCTTGGAATTAGCGTTGGAACTGAGTACTTCGACTTGAAGAAAGCGGCATCCCTCATCGAGAAGCCTATGCAGTCCATGACTACCAACTTGACGTTTTCCCTCCTAAACTTCGAGGCAATTCCACTTAGAATCTTAAACCTCTTCTCCTCAGAAATGTAGGGTGAAACGCTTTCCACCACGATCTTCTCACATAATACACTAGACCACTTCTCGTAACCCATACTTATCTGGAGGCTTGAAGGCATGATAACTCCTAGAACCTGATTAGCTGAGATGGAAGCTTCAACTAGACCCCTCAATATCGGCTCAGGCCTAACCAGTGGAACTTTAACTTTAAATGGCGGGAAAGTCCCCGAGCAGAGCAAGCCAATAGCGTCAACGCCCAGGCTCTCCAAAAATTTAATTTTATTCTCAAGAAGCGGAATCAACTTCTCCTTGGAAATCTTCACTTCCCGCCCATCTCTAAGCCTACTAACGTAAACAGTTTCACCTTGCCTAGGAGAAATTGCAGCTATCTCCTCATCGGATAAGTCGTCGAGGGCCCCAGCCTCAACTACTTCAAACTCCTCACCAAGAACTGACGATATTTCTGGCACTACATCGGTCCTCGGAGACTGCCCTATAGTTAACATACCAATCCTGTAAACCATTTTAATCACAGTGATAAGTAGCTGAAAACATAAGATAACAATTTCTCAAACCTATAGTACTCCTATGAAGAGCCTATACCAAATCAGAATTCTTAATTTAGGTTAGGCACATATCCAGACGTGAGGGTTAAAACACCATGAGAAGCCTCAAAATTGATGATTTCTCCAAGATAGTACATGTTGCTGATCCACAATTGTCTCCAGATGGCAAAAAGCTCGCACTCGTCACTGTAAGACCAAATCTAAAGGAGAACAAGTACAATTATGAAATATTACTTTATGATGTAGAGACTGGCGACACCCTCTACTCAATATCATCCGAAGAAGGTGACCAATCGCCAAGATGGAGTCCAAGCGGCAAGAAGATAGTATTTACATCAAGGAGAGGATTTAAAGAGGAGGAAAAAGGCAACGCGATATTCTTGTCAGTACTAGCTGGAGAGCCGAGGCTCATCGCAAAGAAAAGGGAAGGATTCAGCCAAGTTCGATTTCTCAACGAGAGTGAACTAATAGCTATATCTCCAACACCAGTCAGAAAAGTCGATGAAGACGGTGACTACGTAGAAATTTGGGACATACCACCATGGTTTGACGGGTCGGGATTCATCGACGAGTATAGAAGGCAAATTTACCTAATAGACGTCGAGTCAGGCCTCTACAAGCAATTAACTTCGAGTGAAAACGACATTGTATATGCTGCACCTTCAAATTCAGGAGAAAAAATAGCATACGTTAGGAAAGTTAACAAGAAGAAACCCCTGATCACGGAAGTAAGAATATACAACGTCAAAAAAGGAGAAGACTTCCAAATAGTCGAGCCAAAATACAGCTTCATAAGCGTTGAGTGGAGCCCAGATGACAAACATCTAGTGCTCCACGGAAGCGACATGAAGAGAGGGCTAGTAAGCCATAACCACATATGGGTGACTTCAAGTGCCACACCATCTGACCCAGTAAACTTGACTGGAAAGCTTGATAGAAATACGAGGCCGGCGATATCGTGCGACATGCTCGGTCCATACAGAGTTTACTCTCCACCTCAATGGCGTGGAGAGCACATATACTTCCTAGTAAACGAGGAGGGGCGCAGCAACCTATACAGAGTCAATTTAAGCGGTGAAATTGAGTGCATTCTCAAAGGAGAATTTGCAATATACAACTTTAGCATTGCAAAGAAAAGCAATAGAATAGCTCTACTCAAAGTTGACGCTAAAACACCGCCTGAAATTTACTTGTACGAAAATGGAGGCATAAGGAAGTTTACACACTTCAATGACTGGCTTTCAAAAGAAGTTAAGTTTTCCGAACTCCATCACATGAAAGTTAAAGTAAGCGATGGAGCTGAAGTAGATGCCTGGTACTTAGAGCCCATCGACAAAGAAGAAGATAAAAAGTACCCAGTAGTCGTATTCATTCACGGCGGACCAAAGGCAGCATACGGGCCAGCACTGAATTTCATGCACCAGCTAATGGCTGCAAATGGGTACTACGTCCTCTTCTCAAACCCAAGAGGCAGCGACGGCTACAGCGAAGAATTTGCAGATATTCGCAGGCATTATGGCGAAAGAGACTACAGAGACATAATGGAAGTCGTCGAAGCATTCCTAAAGAAAGTTTCAAGCGCAGACACCGAAAGACTTGGAGTAACAGGAATAAGTTACGGCGGATTCATGACAAACTGGATAGTAACGCAAACTGACAGGTTTAAGGCGGCAGTATCCGAAAATGGAATAGCCGACTGGATAGCAGACTTCTGGGCAAGCGACATAGGATACTGGTTTGACCCAGACCAAATAGGCGACACGCCCGTGGACAATATAGAAGGTTACATCAGGCAAAGCCCAGTATACTACGCTAAAAACGTTAAAACCCCAATACTCCTGATTCACAGTATGGAAGACTATAGGTGCTTCATAGACCAATCAACAGCCTTCCACATAGCGCTAAAGCTGTATGACAAAGAATCCAGGCTCATCATATTCAAAAAAGGAAGTCACGGGCACAGCATCCGCGCAAAGCCAAGACATAGAAAGAAAAGATACGAATTAATACTAAATTATTTCAACGAAAAACTTGAAAATCCAGCTAAAAGAAGATAGCAGCACAGCATAAAGTAGCAATGATTAAAGTAAGAACTCCGATTTTAAACAATTGAAAATAAAACATACCAGCATTTCACGTCGCCGCACCCAACAATACACATTTGTGCACATGTAAGCTCGAATATGAATTAATGGCATTAAAGGCGAGGGTGCGAGTAAAACTTATTAATACTTATTATGTTTAAACAGCTGAGAGCCTTGACAATAAAAATTTATTGTGAACGATGCGGGTTCACGTTCTATCGAGGCGATGAACTAACCAACCCACAAGACATAATTAGAAGATATGGTGGAAGGTGCCCTCGCTGCTATAAGCCCCTAAAGCTCGACCCAAGCAAGGTAGCCATAAAAACATCAGAAGACTAGCTATGGTCCAATATGTCCATAGTGAGTTTGAGCAATGACAAGGCGAAGCCCAGCATCTTCAAGCAACTTCTTTGCTCTCTTCATCTCTTCAAAGCTCGGCCGCTGGATATTCATCCTCCTAAATTCAGGCCTATAATCTAGAAGACATACTTGAACTTCAGGATCCATCTTCGCTATTTCAGATCCAATTTTGAAGAGCTCATCGTCGGTCATCCAAGCAGGATTGTAAGGTATGCCAATCCCCAGAAACACTCGATCCGAATATTCGTCCACAATGTACTTCACAGCATTCCAATCAGTTTTCAAGTAGAATTCAGCCAACTCCTCATCTTCAACGCCAGTTACGTTCATGAACGTCTCTAACCTTAAAGCCTTCAAGTCAGCTCCAATATCTGTAACACCAGCTTCAAGCAGCTCGTCGATATAGTCCTTAGTCAATAGAGAGGTGTTTGTATCGAGGTGAAGCCTAGCCTTCCCATCTGCATTTAAGAGCTTAAGTTCTTTAAAGAACTTGACGAGCCACCTCCTATTCAACGTGGGTTCCCCGCCAGAAATCGCCATTCTATCAACGCCATAAGTTCTCCTAAGTAGAGAAAGCTTTTCAGCAGCTTCTCTCGGAGAAACTGGAGTGAAGCTATTCCCGTAAGTGATCACCCAGTTCTGGCATTGAGGACAACGGAAATTACAGCCATGAGCGAAGCACGCAACTTCAATATACCTCCCCTCGCCTTTCAAATGCCAAGGTGTACCAACACCACCTACAGGATGAGGAGTAAAGCCAGAAACAATCCTAACAGGCTCAAAATCACCTTCTAAGTCAACCTTCAACCCATCACTCACGGGAGTAATGCATAACTGCTTGGGAACTCCATCCACCAACACTGCGCAGGCATAGCATCCCCCAGTTTCACATGGAGCATAGATGTCTCCCCTCCCAGGCAGCTTAGAGAAGCGGTAGCCTATAAGCTGAAGAGCACGCTTCAACGTGATTCTCTCAGGAACTTGAAACTTCTCTCCATTAACAACTATAGTAACCTCGCTCCTCTCAGAAGGATCTCTAACTCTCACGACGGCTTGATACGGGCACCCTAGAAAGCAGACCTGGCAGTCAACACAAGAATCTCTCCCTGGACAATCAACATGCCAAGTGCAGAAGCCGCAATTCCTACACTTATCATAGTCAACTACGCATCTGTAGAACCCCAACTAAACTCACCCAACCTCAATTATAAAAGGACGTTTACAAACCAATGAACTTGACGGCGGGACCTTTATAAATGGGTAAAAATGCTAAGAGCCTTGAGATTATGAAAGAAAGAGTACATGCAGTATTCAAAGAGGGATGCCCCAATTGTGGAGGGGAAATAGCAGATATAAGACTTAAGAATAAGTTGCCATGTAAGCTCTGCATCCCCATACCTGATGACAAGCTTATAGCTGAAATATCCGCTTTAAATGACGTTGAAAAATTCAAGTTCACTCTTCGCCTACTCAAGAAGTTTAAGACATTGAAAAAATACGCGAGCCTAGCTAAGCTAGAAGAGGAAGTCGCAAGGGTTAATGAGCTATTTGAAAAAGCTACTGGAAGCAGGCTCTGGAGCGCTCAAAGAACGTGGTGTAAGAGAGCACTAAGTGGAAAAAACTTCGCAATAATAGCTCCTACAGGAATGGGCAAAACGGTTTTTGGAATAATTCTGTCGATCTACTTTGCATCGAAGAGGAAGAAGGCATACATAATCCTACCAACATCCCTACTTGCCTACCAAGTATGCTCTAAAGTGAAAGAATTCATCGAAAAACTCAATCTAGACATAAAAGTTGTGGAGTACCACTCAATTCTAACTAGAAGTAAAGCTAAGCGTGCTCTCGAGGAGATAGCGGAGGGAGAGTACGACATACTCATAACAACCTCATACTTCCTTCCAAGGCACTTCGAGAAGATCTCTCACAGGAAATTCGACTTAATTTTCGTCGATGACGTAGACTCATTCATGAGAACCTCAAAAAACGTCGACAAAGTCCTCATACTACTAGGATTAAAGCAGGAAATCATAGAACTCGGATTCCGAGCCATGGACCTCAGAACGAGGCTTAAAAAGCTACTCAGAATGAGGAGAGTATACAATGAAGAGCTAAATCGAGTAAGAGAAGAGCTAGTTAAAGTGGAGAGCGAAATTGCAGAGTACAAGCAAAAAAATAAAGTTGGGCTACTCGTAGTTTCAGGAGCCTCAATAAGGGCGAGGAGAACAAAGCGACTAAGGCTTTTCAAAGAAATATTAGGATTCGAGCTTGGAGGTAGAGCTGAAGGAGTAAGGAACATAGTCGACATGTACACGAAGGCAAGCAACGTAGTCGACAAGGTCGTCGAGCTAGTCAAAGAGCTCGGAGGAGGAGGCCTAATCTACGTTCCAATGGACAAGGGAGCAGCATACGTCAAGAAAGTAGCTGAAGCACTAGAAGCAAGCGGCATAAAAGTGACGACGTACGAGAGAACTAAGGGCAAAATCTTAGAGAAGTACAGGAAGGGAGAGTACGAAGTCCTAGTAGGAATAGCTTCTTATAGAAGCCCACTAGCCAGAGGAATCGACCTACCTGAAAGAGTTAGATACGCGATTTTCGCCGGAGTGCCAAAAATCAAGATAAGCCTAGACATAGAGGAGTTCAGGCCATCAAGAGCGATCATACTACTAGCAAACTTGAGAGACTTCGTCGAAACCCAGAAAGAGGCAGACATGATAGACAAGTACATTGCAGACCTCAGGAGATTCTCAGGAATGCTCAGGAGAGATGAAGTAGAGAGAATAGTTGAAAGCATAAAGGCAGGCGAAAAGCTAGAAGGATTCATAGGAAGAGTGCAGGAGCTATTCATTGAAACTGCAAACTTCCTACGAGAACTCCTCAGCAGAGAAAACATAAGGAGGAAAATCAAGGAAAGCCCATACCTGTCAATTGAAGGAGAGGATAAGCCAGTCATAGTAGTCCCAGACGTCGTAGGATTTCTACAAGCTTCAGGAAGAACCTCAAGAATGTACGCAGGAGGCGTATCCAAAGGACTGGCAATAGTAATAGTTGACAGTGAAAAGGCATTCAACGGACTAGTTAGAGAGCTGAAATGGTACATAGAAGACGTGAAGTTCATAGAGTTAAGTAGAGAAAAGCTAAGAGAAGTGATACGCGAAGTAGACAAGGACAGAGAGACCATAAGAAAGCTCCGCGAAGGAAGAGTGCTGCCAGAATTCAAAGACATAGTTAAGACAGCACTACTCGTAGTCGAATCTCCAAGCAAAGCGCGCACAATCGCAAGGTTCTTCGGAAAGCCATTCAAAAGAGAGCTCAACGGCATAACAGTATTTGAGATAAGCACTGGAGACTACATACTAAGCATAACTGCCAGCATGGGGCACATATTCGACCTAGTAACTAGAGAAGGATTCCACGGCGTGAGGCCACTTAATGGAACGTTCATACCAGTATACTCGACCATAAAGAGGTGCAGAGCATGCAATGAGCAGTTCTCAGACCCAATAGAGAAGTGCCCCTTCTGCGGTAGAACACTTGAAGACAAGGGCAAAGTCATTCAAGCATTAAAGGAAATAGCGAAAGAGGTAGACATGGTGCTAATTGGAACTGACGCAGACGCTGAAGGAGAAAAAATTGGGTGGGACATAGCACAAGCACTAGCACCATACACAGGAGAAATCAAGAGAATAGAATTCCACGAAGTAACTAGAAGAGCACTAATTGAAGCGCTCAAAAACCCAAGAGACATAAACATAAAGCTCGTAGAAGCCCAAATACTGAGGAGAATCGAGGACAGGTGGATAGGATTCGAGTTAAGCGGAAAAGTGCAAGACAAATTCAAGAGGAGAGACCTATCAGCAGGAAGAGTACAAACACCAGTACTAGGATGGATAGTTGAGAGAACCAAGAAATCAAGAGAAAGCTTAATGGAGCACCTCGAAATCACGCTTGAAAATAACTTAAAAATAACTCACATAATACCTAAAACGAAGAAGAGGGAACTAAACAAGCTAATCGAAAAGCTCAAAGAGTCAACTTGCAAAATATTAAACGTAAAACGCGAAGAAGTTGAAGTTAATCCTCCCCCACCCTTCTCAACAGACGCAATGCTTAGAGAAGCCTCGAGAAGGTTGAGGCTAGGCGTAAAAGAGACCATGACCCTAGCCCAAGACCTATTCGAAGTAGGCCTCATAACATACCACAGAACAGACAGCATCAGAGTATCAGGCATAGGAATGAAAATAGCAAAAGACTACATCAACGACAAGTGGGGAGAAAAATACGCAAAGCCAAGGACTTGGGGCAAGGAAGGAGCGCATGAATGCATCAGGCCAACTAGGCCAATAGACGCTGGAAGACTGAGAAACCTAATAGCCCTCGGAGTAATAAGGCTAGCAAAGAGGCTCACACCAAGGCACCTCGCCCTATACAACCTAATATTCAACAGGTTCATAGCAAGTCAAATGGCGCCAGCAAAGCTCGTTAAACAAGAGGCAGAAATACAAGTCCTAGAATGGAGAGTGAAGTCCGAGGGATACACCAAGATCATAAAGCCAGGATTCACACTAATCCAACCAGTACACCTTGTGCCAGAGGTAAAGCCAGGAAATGTAAAAGTAAAAGACGTAAAGCATTGGAGAGCGCCAACACTCCCACTATTCACGGAGGGAGAAGTGATAAAGATTATGAAAGATAAGGGCATTGGAAGGCCGTCAACATACGCGAAAATACTTTCAACCCTCCTAGAGAGGAGGTACGTCATATTAACGCCCAGAAGAAAGCTCGTAGCAACAAAACTCGGCAAAACAGTATATGACTACCTGAAAAGCTCATTTGAAAAGTACGTCTCAGAAGACACTACTAGGAAACTTGAGAGAATGATGGACGAAGTAGAGCAGGGAAGAATAGACTACATGGACGTAATAAGGGAGCTACACAGCGAAATAAAGCAGATAGCCATGGCAGAAGCTTAACTACCGCTTCCCACCAAGGAATCTCGTCAACTTGTAATCCTTAGATCTAGACTCAAGCACCTTAGCGCACCTCTTAGGGTCAAGCCTCTTAAACTCCAAACCCAAAGACTTGAGCAACGTCAACACACCCCTGTGGAGGTCTGGAGCAACGAGAACCCCTCGAACCTCTCTAAATGGGCTCCTCTTCTTAACCTCCTCAACATACTTTGCAAGCTGAATTACAGCATCCTTATCCGCAGGTCTACGCTTCAACTCAACAACCACAAATCTACCCGCAGAGTCTATGCCGTACAGGTCTATGAAGCCAGGCTCAACAGGCTTTTCATAACTAATAATCTTAAAGCCCTCCTCAAGCAAGCTGGGCTCAAGAAGGATCGCCCTCTGCATGTCGTGCTCAGACGCGTATAAAGCGAACTCACCCTCATCAACGAGATCTAAAGCTGAAGATAAGTACACAGATTTAAAGAAGACGTCGACAATTTCGTGAGGACTCCTCCTAACAGCTCTAATTCTCAACAGTTCATCCTTAGTCATGTCTACGTGGAATATGCAGCCTGGAGGCTGCCAATTAACTGGATTCACATCCCAAGGCCTATGAACTTGAATCGACCCATCAACCTTGAGAATAACAATCCTCTCACCAAACTCAAGCGTAGAGGAAGCCCTACCCTTATAGTCAACCCGGCACAACCCAACTATAAGCGCAACCTTCTTACGCTCAATAGCCCTCTTAATGAAAGCTACAGCTTCACTTAAAGGCGGATTGACAACAACCTCAACAGGATTCCTACCACCAGACAACTCAATCACAGCTAAATATTTGAGAGCAACGAAATTTAAAATTGGAGGCTGGCAATTGGAAGCAAAAAGGCAAGTGAAAGTAAAGTACGACACAACAGCGCCATCATACGACGAGCTCTACGGCGAAGAGCAAAGAAGGAAATACGAAGCAATCCTAAAAGAGCTAGAGAAGGCAAAGTATAAGAAAGTGATAGACGCAGGATGCGGAACAGGGCTACTAATGGAACAACTACACGACAATTGCGAGCACATAGTTGGAATCGACATCTCAATAGGAATGCTCAAAATAGCTAAAGCTAGATTAAATAGAAAAGTAAATGCGTCACTAATCCTAGCTGACGTCGAGAACATCCCAGTCAAGAAAGGCAGATTCGACCTCGTCCTCGCAATAACACTGATACAAAACACACCAAACCCAGAGAAGGCATTAAGAGAATTGAAGGAAAAGTTGAATCAAAATGGAACTCTAGTATTCACTGGAATGAAAAAGCTGTTCACAGCCAACGAATTAAGAAGACTTGCACAATCTTCTCAAATTAAGCTGGTCAAGCTAATAGATGAAAAAGACGCTGCAGACATCATCTGCATATGCACCATCAATAATGACGTATAAAATTATATGCATATGCTGTCGAGCTAAGTCACCATCAAGTCTATTGGATAGTTGTCCAGCACTTCAGCTCCATCTTCAGTCACAAGCACATCTCGCTCGACTCGAACACCGCCTAAATCAGGAATGTATATGCCAGGCTCAACAGTCACTACCATTCCAGGCTTGAGCACGGTGCTATCAGTCGAAGAGAGCCTCGGACGCTCGTGAACGCTCAGTCCAATTCCATGACCAGTTGAGTGAATAAAGTACTCTCCAAATCCAGCCTTAGCAATAATTTTCCTAGCAACTCTATCAACTTCTGCGCAAGTTACTCCAGGCTTTATCGATGAAATGGCAGCCTCAAGAGCTTCAACAACAACTTCATACAACCTCAACTGCTTACTAGATGGGTAGCCTACAACTGCAACTCTAGTCAAGTCACCGTAATACCAATTATACGCCACAACGAAGTCTAGAACTACGAGCTCTCCACGTTCAATGGCTTTTGACGATGCTCTCCCATGAGGTAGAGCAGAGCGGTAACCTGAAGCTACAATCGGCATCTTAAATATTCCAGATCCACCCGAAGCAATCATAGCTCTAAGCGCTTCACCTGCAACCTCCACTTCACTAACTCCTACCTCGATTGCATCAGCTGCAGATCTGAAAGCTCTCGACAGTATTCTCGTAGCCCTTCTGATATTTTCAACTTCACTACTATCTTTAACTTGCCTGAACTCCGAAACTAGAGTTGAAACGTCCTTAAACTCGGCTTCAGGCAGCCCCTTGAAGAGCTTCTCTGAAAGACTTCTTGAGAGGTAGTCTGCCTCAAACCCTATGGTTGACGACGAGAAGCCGAGGTCGGAAACCACCTTGCAAACAGCATCCAGTAAACTCCTACTCTTCACAGTTTGAGGCGGTGGATTAGAAATGTCGTATGGCAGATATGCAACAACTTCATCAGACCAGGTTTCAGCCTTAGCACGCTCATATTCTAGGAATGAGCAGACAGTTACGACTTCCCCATTGGAAGTCAACAGTGAAGCTGCATAGTCTATGAGGTTTCCTGTCAAGTAGCATAGATTCTCCCTCGAGAAGAATATTGCAACGTCAATGCCATTATCCTCAATAGCGCTCGCCAGCCTCTCAATTCTCGAAGGCTTCTCCACGCTCTACCACCAATCACACTTGCAGCCTAGGACAGTAAATTCTTTTGCGCTCGAAACTCAACTTCAAAAAGCCTAAAGCCTGATGACAGAAATTCACGGACAATATCATCGTAACTCGCGTCCACTGACACGTAAACTCTGCTCAATCCCTGTCCCTCAGCCTCAACTTTCAATGCGCCGACCAAACGCTTGATTATCGAAATGTCACCGACATCCTTAACTGCAGCATACTCTACGTAAAGCTCACCATCATCTATGCTGTACTCAACATAGCTCACTAAAACGCCTTTTTCATCATAAATTGCTAAGGGTCTGCTGCCTACCTCACCACTTAATTTATGGTCAAATTGCCACGTCAACCTACTCCACCAAACGATAGGCGTCAACTTGCCGATGCCCTTCAAATTGCCTTGAGATTTGCACTTGAATGGTGCTAATTGACTATCGACTTTAAGCTTACAAACTTCAGCATTCAAGTTATAGGTTAAGCCTGTAACGACGTAGCCTCTCTTCAAGTAGAAGTTCAAGGCGTTGACGTCGCCTGACTTGACACTCAACTCGACGAACTTTGCTCCACGCATAACTAACTCACGCTCAGCTCGTCGCAGTAAAGCCGACCCTACACCTCTACCTCTAAATGCT
>QMRA01000006.1:0-19410 GCA_003649155.1 Thermoproteota archaeon
CGTGGAGAAGTTGTCAGAAGAAGACTTGAAAAGGCTAAAATTTGGGTCTTCAATTATATTGCAGCTATCTGAGAAACTGCAGAAAACCTAAGTTTCCAAGTATTGCGAATGCCATTAACACGATAGCCATTATAATGACGTGAATGGGACTAATCTTCAATCCTTTCACTTCTTCCTCGAAAAAGCGTATTAAACCTGCACCAGTTACTGGCATTACGCCCTCTCTTCTACGCTTTCTTCTAGACATGACCCTACCACCAATTTCTGTTTGCTAAAACCTATTAATAACTTATTTGTCAGCTATATTGAGGTGTGCAAAATGAGCCTAAGAGAGTTTCAAGAGTTGATGCGGAAACTCTACTTCGCCCGTGACAATGCTAGGGGGATTGGGAGAACCTTTATGTGGCTCGTAGAAGAAGTTGGAGAGCTTGCCAGAGCCATTAGAGACGGAGACCATGAGTTGATGGAGAGTGAATTCGCAGACGTTCTGGCATGGCTCTCCTCATTAGCTAACCTTGTCGGAGTAGATCTCGAGAAGGCAGCTTTCTCTAAATATAAGGATGTGTGTCCTCGCTGCAAAAAATCTCCATGTGTTTGCCCATTCCGGGAAGGTTAGGAAAAAATAAATACAACTTTAATAAACGATATTCATTGAATTTTACACTCATGTAGTTTTTCGGAGGGTAATTTAAATGAAAGTAAAAGATATAATGACTACTAATGTGATCTACGCAGAAGTACCTGGAACTAGAGAGCAAGTGCTGCGATTAATGACTAAGCATAAAGTTATGGGATTGCCCGTAGTTAAAAAAGGCACAAAGCGAGTTGTAGGAATTGTGACGCGAACGGACTTAATGGAAAAACCGATGGAAGAACAGCTTGCACTATTAATGACTCGGGATCCAATAACAACTACCCCAGAGACTTCAATCGAAGAAGTGGCGCGCATATTGTGGGAACGAGACATAAGACGCCTTCCAGTTGTTATAAACGATAATGAGCTTGTAGGAATAATCACTGTTGCCGACATTGTCCATAAGGCAATCGCTAACATGAACGTTATTAAGCCAATTAAAGACTTCGTTACAAGGAAAATAACAGCAGTCTGGGAAAAAACGCCACTTCCTGCAGCATACACCATAATGAAGCTAGCTAAGGCTCAAGCTCTCCCAGTAATCGACGCCAAAGGAAAGTTGACTGGAATAATCTCTGATTCAGACATAATTTCAGTATGTGAAATTACCTTGAAGGAGCATACTTCTGCTACAAAGGCTGCCACTGAGGGGCAAGACTGGGACTGGGATACGGTGACAATATTATACATAAGCAGTCGCGAACTAACTCTCCCCAACAAACCTGTTGAAGAAGTTATGGTTAAACGAGTAATAACTGCAGTAGAACAAACTCCTGTAAGCTTATGCGCCAAGAAAATGTGTCGATATGACATAGATCAATTGCCCGTACTGGATGCAAAAGGCAATTTAATTGGTATGATAAGAGATGTAGATCTGTTGCAAATACTTTTTAAATAATTAATTTTAGGTTAAATACTTAAGCAAATCTTGTTGCCCTTTACCCGTAAGTTTCCATTTCCGATAAATCCTGATTACGATGCCTTCCTTCTCCATTAATTTTAAATGCCTCCTAACTGTACTGTAGCTTAGATTAACTTCATTGGCAATTTCTTTTGTTGTTGATGATCTTGTTTTTAAAATTCTTATTATTCTGCTTCTTGTAATAAGCCCTTTCTTAACGTTTTTAATAGTTCTCAGGAAGGCTAATGCTTCATAGTTTGCTTCTGACATCTTGATCACTTCTCCAGAATTGAAGTAAGCTGGTTTGCTTTCTATCTTTCTCCCCGCTAAATAGTAATTCAAGTTCTTTTTCTATTAATTCTATTCTTTGTTTGTAATACTCGCCTAAATTATATTTTCTAATGAGTGTTATAGCTGAGTTCAAGTACTTCTCGATGCTTTTCCTATGAACTGTCAAGACAAGTTTTCCACCGCATTTTCTGCATTTTCCGGAGAGTGGCGGTCTCTCGTACTTAGTACTGCACTTGACGCACCGCAAACTCTGTGTGGTGAATGCTCTTAAGTTTCCGATAAGGTCAGGTAGAAAGTGGTGTGTTAGAATTCTCTCAGCGACGTCTTTCCTATCTACTGCTCTTATTTTCTCTGCGATTTTCATTTGGGCTTCTACTTTTTCGTGCATTGTTTTAAGTTTCTTGTAGGCTGTAATCTTAGGGCCTAAGTCGATGGACAACGTTGGGTGAGTATATTTCAGCCCTTCATATTGCTCTTTCTTACCTAGTCTATCACTTACTTTTTCAATTTTTATACCTACTTCCTTCGGGTCAGCATACTCTTGACTCTTTTCATAAAATTCGAGGGGTAATATGCTACATGTTTCCATGTTAAAGACTTCATCATCGACTTCTCTTGGATCTATAGTTACCATGACAACAAGTGGGGTGTCCATTAATCCTCCACGTTTCTCGGGCAAATAACTTTTTGAAAAGTTGAGGAAGGCGTCTAATCCTAGGATTATGGCGTCTTCATCTCCGTCGCAGTTTCTGCGTTTGGCTGCATGCCAGTAGGGGTGCGCAAAGCACACTTTAGCTTTTGTAAATCCTATTATTCTGCCAACTACTCCTGCTGATGTGTGTGGTGCAATTCCAATTACTACATGTCCTATTAGGTCCTCCTTCCTCTTTACATTATAATATGGTTCTTCTTTGTAAAATTTGACGAGAAGTTCATCGATGAATCTTGCTACTTTAACTAAATATTCAGCCGCCTCTAATGGTATTATGATGTCTTGAACTTTTAGCTCGACAATTTGATCCTCGTGGACTAGTGGATTGCCTAGATAATCTTTAGTGTACCCTAATTGTTTCAGTTTATCTATGGTCACTCCAATTTCTCTTGGTTTAAAGTGGGTTAGCGGTGCATTTGTAATGTCAAATCTTATTGTTCCATCTTTGTATACGTAGACGCCGTGCCTCGCTCTCAGAATGCCTTTTTCAATTGGCTCTGGAGTTCTCTCGGCGTTTGTAAGACCTTTTACTCCTTTAATCAGTTTTGGTGGGGTTTGAATTTTCAAGTTGATGCATGCGCGCTTTAATTCGCTGTAGATATCTATGTTCTTTTCTTTGTATGGGAGCGTCGGCTGTTTGCATATGGGGCATTTTGCATTAAATGTTTCTTTACCGCACTTGGGGCAGATCATTATTGGAATCGTGCTACTTAGGCAATAGGGGCACCGAATGTAAAAAGTCCTTTTTTTACACTTTGGGCAGATTCGTTCTGAGATTTTAACTTTTGCGTATCGCTTACTTGAAGCTTCCATGATATTTCGGCTACTTCCTCCCTCAAGTCCTACTGGGAAAAGTACGTGTACTGGTGGTTTCATTTTTCTTTCCTTAGCTTTTTCGGGCCGCCCCATTCTTAAGCCAATATATGTGGGTGCTTTGTTTCTTATTTTGACATTTGAAATCATATTTACTGCTTCAAGGCCGTTTTCCGCACTAATGATTGTTTTATCTTCGCCTGCCAAGCAGTTCATGAGTATTAGACCGTGGTCTTCTTCTAATGCCATCTTATCATTATTTTCTAGCTTGTGTGGTACTCCAAGATGTTCTAAAATCCTTTTAACGTCTTCTTCTGCCGGCCCAATAATCCCTCGGCCAGTTCTCGTGGTTTTTTCAATCCATTTTTTCAATAGTTGAACATCTCCAGCACTTATTCCACTCCAATGATAGGTGAACCTGGGGTGTAGAGGAATGCCGAGAGTTGTTGAAATGGCTAATGCTTCTTCTGCGTTTGGTTTTTCTTGCCACCATAAGGTAAGAAGTCGTTGAAGTTTTTCCTTGGAGATTTTGATGTGTTCTGCAGCTTTTTCTAGATCTCCTCCAAATTTTTCACTTATTGCTTTTTGTACTTCTTGAACCCACCACTCTTCAACATAACCTGAAGGGAGAAGAGGATGATTATTTTCTAGAAATTCTCCAAATGCTACAAGTATGTCGCCTAAGAATAGGATTTCCTCAATCTTATCTTCTAGCTCTTCAACTTGAGACAAATATTCAATTTTTACAACACTTCCATCGTTAAGTCGTACTATAGGTCCTTCAATTGATGATACTGGCATGATTACCCCACTTTTCCCAGGGCGCTCCGTTCTAACTTGCGTACCTACTGCTAGGAAACCACCAAGAACTACCATTGTTGCAGGATGTATTCCTAATGCAGCTAGTCCTGTATTTCTGCTTCTACCGTATCTTAGCCTGAATCCCCCTACTCTTGATGGGTGAGAAAATATTGGCCTACCTGCAACAACATCTGTTAAGTACTTCTCACTTGGTTTTATAGAGGATTCTTCTTCTCCCTCTTCTTTCATAAATTCCCTTAGCCAATCCCATCCTACGAGCCCTACTTCTTCAGCTATTTTTCTAATTTTAGCTGCTTTACCTATGACTCCATCATTGATTACTCGGCATGCTCCTCCACGTATCCTATTAGTCTCAACACGCGGTAAATCTCTATGAATGCTAACCTCAAGCGGTGTAGTTGCGACACCAGTTATCTCAACAGGAATTCTCTTCAAAGCTTTTTCTAATTCCTCATCACTATTATGGTATTGGAATCTGCCGACATGTCTTTCATAAAGCCTGATTTCTTCAATAAATCGTTTTACTTCTTCATCCGTTGGTTTGTACCGTTCTAAATGAAGTAGCTGTCTCACGTAATCTCCAACTAAAACGGTTAATGCCTGTTCTGTCCCTCCTGCAGATCTGATTGGGCCAGCATAATAAATTGATAAGTATTTGCTTCCATCATTATTTCGCTTTATCTTAACTTTCTCAATCCCTTGCAGAGGCGCCGCAGTTATACCTTCAGTTAAAATTGCCAATGCAGCTCTTATTGCAAGTTCTGCTGCAACTTCTTCCGGGAATGTCCCAAATTTGCCATATACGATTTCTTCAGCTATTTTTAGAGCTACGATTTCTCTTTTAAACTCCTTGCACAGCTCTCTAATGCGTTCAGCAATTCCGACAATTCCATAGGACTTAAGCAGTCCCTCAACGCGTTCAGCGAGATCTTTCGCCAAGAAGATTTCTGGCTCAGGTGTAGGGTCAAATGATTTTTCTCTGGCCCTCTTAGCTTTCTCGTAAATTCGATTAACTTCCTCTTCCAGCTCTCTAAAGTATGCTTGCATTTCTTCGCTTAGCTCTATCATTATTCTCCCGCCGGCCTAGCCTATCTAACTATAAGCCGATTAATTCTAAAATTCTTAATGCGCAACCAAAGGATGGAGAGAGAATGAAATTATCATTTATGTGGATTTTTAACGAGTCAATAATCGCAAAAACTATTGCCACTAAAATTCCATAACATACATTCTGTGACAAGAATAGAACTACGAGAAAGGCCGTAATCATTCCTGCGAATGTGCCTTCTAGAGTCTTATTTTCATTCCACGGATTAGGGTGTTTTCCGAAGAACATGCCAATGATTGCAGCGATAGCATCTGATGCAGCTGAGCATAAAATTGCAATAATTCCTAATTCATTTTTCAACAAGTATAGTGTTAGTGTTGAGCCAGCAAAAAAGTGTACGTGTGCTGCAAACCTATATTTTTCAGGACTTCGAGCAAGTTTTTCTGTTATGGACTTAAATGGGTAATACTTGTACTTTCTAAGTCTGATGACTTCGAGTGTAAATGAAACAATAAGGCAAGCGGAAACGTAGATGAAAGCTACTTTAAAACCATAAGTTACGTATACAAGCCATATAGTTAAGCTAAATGCATGAAGAGCTTTTCTTAAGATTTCCTTTATTATGCTTCGCATGTCATTTGTCAATTTTTAAACGCCTTTCCCTTACTGCTTCTTTGATTCCATTAACGATCTTCTCAACTTTTTCCTGAACATTTCCAGTTTCAATTATCGTCCCTGTTACAATTATGTCTGCACCAGCTTCAACAGCCTTTTTTGCCTGATTTTCACTTCTTATTCCTCCGCCAACGATTAGTGGTACGGAAATTGCCTTCTTAACAAATCTTATCATTTGAGGTGGTATTGGCATTTTAGCGCCTGACCCTGCCTCTAAGTATATGAATCGCATACCCAGAAGCTCTCCGGCCAGCGCGTATATTGCTGCGATTTCAGGCCGGTCATAAGGTATGACTCTGGCGTGACCAATATATCCTGCCGCTCCTCCTTCACCGACGATCAAGTAGCCCATTGGAATGGCTTCTAATCCATATTTTTTAACTATTACTGCACCTAAAGCTTGGGCGTCAATTATGTAGTATGTATTTGCTGAATTCAATAGAGACATGAACCATATTGCGTCAGCATACTTGCTTATCCCAGTTATATTACCTGGAAACAGTATGATTGGTATGCTAACTGCCTCTTTTATTGAAAGTACAGTTTCATCTAGAATTTTTTCGGAAATTCCAATTGAGCCGCCAACCATAATTGCGGAAGTTCCCGCTTTTTCTGCTTCTAAAGCTAGGTGCTTTGCATTATCTCTACTTTTGTCTGGATCTATCAACGTTATGTGTATTGCACCATCGGTGAGCAGTTTTTCTCGCAAGTACCTTTCCACTTTGCCGACAGCAATATCATTCACTTTCCTTTTCCTCCTCTAACTTCCCTTCGTAGTAGAGATCCACGAACTTACCATAAGCATCAACCGCGCCGCATATAGGCGGTATTTCTATTTCAGCATAAATTTTACAACTTCCACACGAAACTCTTGCTTTTCCCGAATCTTTTTCCAATTCGACTCTTACGGCTTTTCTACCACACCTTGGGCATTGAAATACTGTGGGTATTCTCTTTGGTGGCCTCAGGGGCAGTTTCTTCTTATATTTCCGACCCATAATGTTCCCCCTTCTTTCCTAATTCTCTCTTTAAAGCATTAAGGAATATTCTAAAATCCGTTCTTATTTGAATTTCCTTCTCCTCTAAAGATAATTTTTCAATAGTGTGAATGAGGTCTTCAATGCTTGCATTTTTTAGGATAATGTCTTCAATTAGCGTTTTTATGTAACTGGGTTTTGAGAGGTAAGGCGCTGCACTTTCAAAGGCTCTTTTGACTAGCTCTCTCGCGTTAATCGCCAATCTCTCGCCTTCCTTCTTCTGAAGACAATATGTAAACTACGCCTAAGAGTGTGGTTAAAATGGAGATGGCAACTAATATGTTGAAGATCATGTCAAAGCTCATGATATGCACCGCCGTGTTATTTAAAAGTTCTCATGCAGAAAAAGCTAGTGGCGTCTTTCATGCAAAAAGTTTTCGCTGGATTGCGCATCAAAGACTTGCTACACATAGTGCTAGAGAGCATGAAGAAGAGAAAGACGCGCATCACTTTAACAGTGCTAACTGTATTGCTAAATGTTGCTCTAGTGTCGTCTATGAATATTATGAGCTTTGCACTAGCGCCGTCAACACCTGCTTCTTCATTTATTCCAATTAGCTTAAACGACTATCAACTATGGGTTTCTCTGATTTCTATAGTAGTATGCGCTATAACAATCTTCAACTCCATGTTGATATCTGTAGCCGAAAGGTACAAAGAAATAGGGACTATGAAATGTTTAGGAGCTCGAAATGCCCTGATCCTCCAGCTATTCCTATTTGAATCGCTAAGTGTAGGAATTTTAGGTGGTTTAGCTGGCTTTTTCTCTTCAATTATTATAACCATGCCTATAATGTACATCCAGCTAGGACGTCTCCCAACAGTCCAGATTTACCTGTCAACTCTAACTATATCAATGTCAATTTCAGTACTTGTAACCCTGGTTGCTACGATCTACCCAGCATATTATGCAACGAAAATAGACCCTGTGGAAGCTTTAAGATTCGAGGTGTGAAATCATGGCTTATGGGTATGCTGTTGAAACCATAGACCTAGCAAAATACTACACATTAGGCGGTTACATCATAAAAGCGCTTGACGGAGTGAACTTGAGGGTCTACAGAGGAGAATACCTATCAATCATGGGGCCATCAGGCTCTGGAAAGACAACTCTATTCAATATGATTGGGGGGCTCGACAAACCTACTAGAGGCAAAGTTTACATCGACAATATAGATATTTCTAAGCTAGACGCTTACGAGCTAGCTTGGCTGCGATGCAGGAAAATAGGATACATATTCCAAACCTTCAATCTAATCCCAGTACTAACTGCTCTTGAAAATGTCATGCTACCGATGATATTTGCTGGAAAACCGAAAAATGAGCGAATAAAGAAAGCAACAGAGCTTCTTGAAAAAGTTGGGTTGGGCGATCGCCTCCACCATAAACCTACAGAGCTCTCAGGAGGGCAACAGCAAAGAGTAGCCATAGCTAGAGCATTAGCTAATGATCCTTCAATTATACTTGCCGACGAACCTACTGGAAATTTAGATCTAAACACTGGACTAGAAATAATAAAACTCATCAAAAAACTAAATGAAGAAAGTGGCGTGACAGTTTTTTGCGCGACGCATGACTACAAGATCATTGAAGTTAGCGACAGAATTGTCTGGCTTAGAGATGGAAAAGTTGAGCGAGTTGAAGTTAGAGGCGAGGTCAAAAGAAAAGTCGCTACTTAAATTTCATGAAACTTCCTCATGAAATTTGAATACTCTGAATCATCTAGAATTTCTTCTTCATAATTTCCTAGCGCTTCTGCGATGGTCTGAGCTATCAAATGATAACAAGTATCTTTACTCTTGCGTACTACAACAGAAATATAGAAGTCGTCACATTGGCAAAAGCTTCTGGGAATTACAAGATATTCTCCATGCATTCCGAAAACAACCCATCGTTCAACTCCACTCGGACGAAATATGTACTTCTTGACTTTTCTAGCATTAACTAAATCCAGCGCTCTCAGAAACCTTTCATCATATTTCTCTAAAAGCGACGATGCTATCTCATCTGTAAGTCTCTTCTCTTCTTTCAATTTCACGAATACCTGATAGAGCGAGCTTATCGTCATGTCTATAGCCCTGCAGATAGAGATAATTAACTGTGTCTATTTAACTTGACGTTGAGAATCATGTTAAAGCCTGTGCCTGATAAACCTGCACTGCTAATAACTGCTGAAAACGGCGAAAACGTTCTAGTCGTAGCTGATCTTCATATAGGATTTGAACTCGAATTAGCATCTCAAGGCATTAGAGTGCCTTCACAGGCAGAAAAGCTCCTGACATCCCTAAAACAAATAATTCGCGATTACTCGCCTTCAAGACTTATCTTGCTGGGCGACATTAAGCATGAAATAGCAAAGATCTCTCCAAGTGAATGGATCGACATTCCAAAATTTTTCAACTCTTTGCTAAAAGAAAAGATAAGTGTCGAAGTTATACCTGGCAATCATGATGGAAACATTGAACCTCTCACCCCAAGAGCCGTGAAAATACACTCGGTAAGAGGAGTCCTTCTGAAAACCCTCAAGAATACGCTAATAGGTTTAATTCATGGACATGCCTGGCCATCTCCTTCCCTATTTCAAGCTGAAACCATCGTGATGGGACACGTTCACCCTGTAATAGAACTAAGAGACCATATGGGTTTCAGAATGGTAGAGCCAGTATGGGTTAAAGTTAAAGTGTCTACTGAAGAGTTGATTAAAGACTACTTAAAGTATAGGAAAATAAAATTTTCAGAAAGCTCTATTGATGCATTTAAAGAGACCTTCGGATTTGCTCCCAGAACTGAAAATATAATAATTATGCCGGCTTTTAACGATTACCTTCGAGGCGCTGCAATAAATAAGTTCCAAAGAACTTCTCTCCTAGGGCCACTTTTAGAAGCTGAAATAATGCATATACAAGCTTCAGAGGTGTACCTACTAGATGGAACCTTTCTCGGTGAGATTGCAACGTTACAAAGACTGTCAGTGAACTCCGAACTGTAATTGAACCATTATGCTTTTATTGGTGTTTTGCAATCTTAAGCCACCGGTGGCTAATTTGCAAGTAGATGTAGTAATAATTGGTGCAGGCCCAGCTGGACTATTTGCAGCATATGAATTATCGCATAAGAGCAAGTTATCAATTATCATTATAGATCAAGGAGCAGATGTAGACGAACGAACTTGTCCAGCAAAGACATATGCTTTTTGCAGAAAATGCTCCCCATGCAATATAATGTGCGGAGTAGGTGGTGCAGGCACTCTTTCTGGGGGCCTCTTGAATTTAAGACCTGATATTGGAGGTAATTTAGTAAGTCTGGTTGACTCATACGAGAAGGCTCAAGAACTTGTTAACTACGTAGACTCAATCTTTTTGAAGTACGGTGCACCCAAAAAGATACATCTAGGAGATAGTGTTGCAATCGAGGAATTAGAAAGGCGCGCAGCAGCGGTGGGCGCTAAATTTATCCCAATACCTCAACGACACATGGGTTCAGATTTAGCGCCAAGAGTAATCAAAAATTTCAAGCAAGACCTAGAAAGACATGGAGTAAAATTCCTACTAAGGAAGAAGGTTGTTAAAATAAATCCAGGAGAAGCAGTATTAGAAGATGGGACTTCAATCAAAGCAAAATACATAATTGCCGCGCCAGGAAGAGTAGGAGCAAACTGGCTAGCTCAAGAAGCCAAAAAACTAGGAATACCGACGAGGCATGAACCCATTGATGTTGGTGTAAGAGTTGAAGTTCCAGCAGTAGTCATGGAACCTGTAATTGAAGTATGTAGAGATCCAAAATTCCACATATACACTAAAACATATGACGATTTCGTCAGAACATTTTGCGTTAACCATAGAGGCTTCGTAGTGCAAGAACTATACGACGGCTTCATAGGTGTTAATGGACACTCAATGGTTGGAAAGCAATCCCAAAATACTAACTTCGCCTTCCTCGTAAGAATAAACTTGACAGAGCCAATAGAGGATACAACTGCCTATGGACGTTCAATAGCAAAAATAGCCACAATCCTAGGAGGAGGGAAGCCAATAATACAAAGGCTAGGAGACCTAAGAATGGGAAGAAGATCAACTTGGAACAGAATTTCTCATAGTCACGTAAAGCCTACACTGAAATCAGCCACCCCTGGAGACATAGCAATGGTACTACCACACAGAATACTTACCGACATACTTGAGGGATTAGAAATCCTAGACAAAATAATACCAGGTGTAGCAAGCTCCTCAACTCTACTCTACGCGCCAGAAGTAAAGTTCTCAGCAAATAGAATACATACAAACAAGGAACTAGAAACACCAATACCAAACCTCTACGTAGCTGGAGACGGCGCAGGGTTATCGAGAGGAATAGTTATAGCAGCAGCAACAGGAATAATTGCCGCAAGAAGCATTCTCAAGAAAGAAGGAAAGGAGATCTAAACTTTATTACATCCAGCTAAGCTTAACATCACAATCAATTGCACAATAACTTAAAAATTAGTAAGTCTATCTATTTACCATGGAATGCAAACAAATCCTTCAACCACAAATGAAGTATTAGAATTCTGGGGTAGAAATTGCCTACTTGAATTATCGTCAAGTGAACTAAAAATATACGTAGGTAAAGAGGCTGCAAATCCCCCCTCAAATACGTCGTTGAAATGCCATTAGTTCTGTCTTTTAGTAGCTTAAAAGAATTAAGAGAGCCTAAGAAGGTAATACCAATACGAGATATAAAGCGAGTGGAGCGGACAAGCTCATCAACAGTAGAGATATATTGGCAGGAACCAGTTGACAACGTTATCTACAGAACTGTAAGGGAAAGTTTCGAGCTACATGAAGAGGAAGCTGAACGTTTCTACAATGCAATAGTAGACCTTCTTAGAGGAGCGACCTTCTCTCAAATCCTAAAGAGGTACAAACAACGAGCTAAAATTCTTGGAGAAGTAATAAAGGACCCGGAAAGAGTAATCATAATCCGAGACCGAGACCAGAAAATAGCGATACTCAATCCTGAAGCATTTGACAAGCTATACGAAGGAAAGAAGACTGGCTACAAAATTGACATATTCTACTGCCCAGACCGTGTTTTTCCATATCTAAGGTAGACCTTTCTCTTCTAGACGTTTACACAATTTCATTTCAAGACCTAGCTAAAGTTGAGCTGAAAGGCCAAGACAGGAAAGGAAGATATTGCATTAAAATATATTTGACGAACGGCGTGAAACTTACTGTAAAGTTAAGAGAATATAAGAATGCATTAAGACTTTATAGAAGACTTCAAGAAATATTGATAAAATTAGGACCAAGACAAATAAAGTCCAAACCAATAATAAAGATCCTCACTGCAAGTGCATTAGTATTTGTGGTGACGTACTGGGTAACATCTTCATTGTTTAATTTATCACAATCAGCAATTCCATTAGCAGCTTTTATTGCAATTATAGCTTTCTTAATACTCTGGATATTAACATAACCTGCTATTTAAGCGCCTTCAGAGAGTAGTGGGGCCGGTGGGATTTGAACCCACGACCTTCGCCGCCCGAGGGCGACGTCCTAGACCAGGCTAGACTACGGCCCCATCTATGCTACTGATCATTAACGATATATTTCTAACTGCTTCCGCACATTATGCCTCTTCAGCAATGAAGATAGCATACACATTAAATAATAGTCACTTGTCGAGCAGAATAACACTCTATACTCGGTTAAATTAGTAGTAATCGTTAGATACTCTCACCTTTAAAGAATAATTTACCCTAGACTGTTGGTGGTGTGATACGTTGTCTCGTATGTGTGTTGATGTTGAAGATATGATTAAAGAATTGAAAGCTCTAATTGAAATTCCTAGCATAGTTGGAGAAGAAGGAGAATTAGCCAAATATCTCGCAGAAGTCCTAAAGAACTATGGTTTTACTCCCGAACTTCACCGTGTTGAAGGGGACCGGTATAATGTCATATGTAGAGTCAGAGGTGATCGACCTGGCAGGACACTACTTCTAAATGGTCATTTAGATACCGTTCCAGTTGCAAGTGGTTGGCGCACCAATCCTTTTAAGCCAAAAATTGAAGGCGACAGGCTTTATGGGCTTGGAGCATGTGATATGAAGTCTGGCCTAGTAGCTCTACTGTTTGGCTTAAAAGCATTTGTTGACACTTTTGAGGATTTTGCTGGCGAGGTAATTTATTCTGCAGTGGTTGATGAGGAGGGCTTCTCTAAAGGTGCCAAAGCATTAATCAGAGAGATTAATGCTGACGCTGCAATTATAGGCGAGCCATACTTTGCAATAGAGCGGCCGGCAGTTATTGGTGCTACTGGAAAGTTGCTTCTTGAAGTTAAAGTTGTTGGCAAAGCTGCCCACGCCTTCCGCCCATGGCTTGGAATAAATGCTATTGAAGAAGCTTCAAAAATTATTTCAAAAATCGCCGATTTGGAGCCAATTATTGACAGTAGATTTGGCAAGATTAAGCCTGCAGTCTTAAAAATAGAGGGCGGATATGAAAGATACAATGTCACAGTGCCTGAAGAATGCGTCTTTCAAGTTAATCGCTTAACACTTCCAGAAGAAACTGAAGAGAAGGTAATTTCCTGGATTAAAGGCATTATTGAGAGTGTAGATTTAAAATCTAAAGTTGAAGTGAAAATTAGACCTCCTCTGTACAAGGGATATGTGGTAAAGAAGGACGATCCGATAGTTCTAGCTTTCCGTAGGGCCTTTATTGAAGAAATGAACGTAGCACCGAAATTAAGTTACTATGCTAACATCACTGATGCCAACGTAATTACTGGTGAAGGTGGAATTCCGTCAATAGTGTTTGGGCCACGTGGTGGGAACACCCACATGGCAAACGAGTACGTAGAGTTAAAAACTGTTGAGAAAGCAGCAAAAATATACGCACTTACTATTAAGGAGTTTTTGGCTTTAGGGTAAATAAGTTAGGAACTTTCTGCAGCAATGCTTGCATATCTTGGGCAGTACTGGCGAATAATGTCTGGGTCTAGCCGTTTCCACTCCGACTCAGGTATGTATTCGCATAGGAGGTCCCAGCCTATTCGCAGAGTTGTCTCAAGATCTCTATTTTCGTTGACTCCTTGTGCAATGAACCGTCTTTCAAATGCGTCTGCAAATTCTAGGTACTTGCGGTCACGTTCGGTTAATGCCTCTTCTCCAACTACTGCTACTAATCCTCTAAGCTCAACTCCTTCGGCGTAGCAGTAGTAAAGTTGATCGCTTAAGGACTGGTGATCCTTACGCGTGTACCTTGTTGCTTCTTTCATTAACCTTGAGAGTGAAGGTAGCACGTTGATTGGCGGGTAGATTCCCTTCCTATGTAGCGCTCTATCTAAGTATATTTGTCCTTCAGTAATGTATCCAGTTAAGTCTACTACTGGGTGCGTCACGTCTCCGCCTGGCATGGTTACTATTGGAATCAGCGTTATGCTTCCTTTCTTTCCTCTTATTCTACCGCACCTCTCGTAGTTTGTTGCAAGGTCTGTGTAGAGGTAGCCTGGGAATCCTCTTCTTCCTGGAACTTCTTCTCTTGCTGCACTTATCTCTCTTAGAGCTTCTCCATAATTTAACATGTCTGTTAATATTACTAGTATGTGCATATCTTGCTGGAAGGCTAGGTATTCTGCTGTTGTCAATGCCAATCTTGGGGTTATAACTCTCTCGATTGCTGGGTCTTCTGCTAGGTTGATGAACATTACTACTCGCTCTAGTGCTCCTGTTCTTTCAAATTCCTGCCTGAAGTATATTGCTTCCTCCGTGGTTATGCCCATTGCTGCGAATACTATTGCGAATTCTTCTTCCTTGCCAGGTATGGTTGCCTGCCTTACTATCTGCGCTGTCAAAATGTTGTGTGGCAGTCCTGATTCAGTGAATAGCGGCAGCTTTTGCCCCCTACTTAACGTGTTCATTCCGTCGATTGCGGATATTCCTGTCTGTATGAATTCTTTTGGATATTCTCTTGCAGCTGGGTTTATTGGTGCTCCGTGGATATCTAGCTCATCTACTGGTATTATTGGTGGTCCGCCGTCTATAGGTTCTCCTCTTCCGTTGAATATTCTGCCGAGCATGTCCATTGAAACTGGGAGTTTCATGGTTTCTCCTGTAAATCTTATTGTTGTTTTGCTGGTGTCCAGACCTCTTGTTCCTTCGAATACTTGTATCACTGCATATCCTAGCCCTGTCTCTAGTACTGTTCCTGTTCTGATCTCTCCAGTTGGTGTTTCTATCTTTACTAGCTCTCCGTACGATACCCCTTGCACGTCTTTTACTATCAGTAATGGCCCTGAAACTTCTGCGACTGTCCGGTATTTTATTGCTTTAAGTCTATCTTCCTCGTAAGTGGCAGCCATTACTTCTCCTCCTCCTTCTTAACTTCCTCTATTAATTGCTCAATTTGCTTGTCAATCCCGTTAATTATGTAATCATAAGCTTCCTTAAATCTCTCCATGGGCACGATTTTTAGCCTCGCAATTTCGTCTTTTACTGGTAGTGCTAGAATTCTAGATAGCGGTACTCCTTCCTGCATTGCTCTTTTGGCTTGGTGGTGGAAGTGCAATATAGTCTTTAGAAGGAGGTACGTTTTTTCAATTGGGCAGTACGAGTCAACAGGGTGGTATGCATGCTGCATTAGGAAGTCCTCTCTAATCATCCTGGCAACTTCAAGTATTTCTCTGTCTGCTTCAGGGAGGGCGTCTGGTCCAACTAATCGTACTATTTCCTTTAATTCGTCTTCTTTTTGCAGTATTGCCATTGCTTCGGCTCTAATCTTAGGCCAGTCTGATGCTAATTTTTCAGCATACCAGTCTTGCATTGTTTCTGTGTAGAGTGAGTAGCTTATCAGCCAATTGATGGCGGGGAAGTGTCTTCTTTCTGCCAGTGATTTATCCAATGCCCAGAATACTTTAACAACTCTTAGCGTGCACTGTACTACAGGTTCTGAGAAGTCTCCGCCAGGTGGAGAAACTGCGCCTATAACGCTTACTGACCCAACTCTATCCTCACTTCCTATAGTTATTACCTTCCCTGCTCTTTCGTAGAATTCAGCGAGTCTTGCTCCTAGATATGGCGGGAAGCCTTCTTCACCTGGCATCTCTTCAAGTCTACCGCTTATCTCTCTTAGAGCTTCAGCCCACCGTGAAGTCGAGTCAGCCATTAGAGCCACATCATATCCCATGTCTCTGAAGTACTCAGCAATAGTTATTCCCGTGTATATGCTCGCTTCTCTGGCTGCTACGGGCATATTGCTAACGTTAGCTATGAGTATTGTTCTTTCCATTAGTGGGCGCCCGCTCTTTGGATCTTTTAGTTCTGGAAATCTTTCTAAGACCTCAGTCATCTCATTGCCTCTCTCGCCGCACCCTACGTAGACAATAACGTCGGCATGACTCCACTTGGCAAGCTGGTGTTGGGTGACCGTTTTTCCAGTACCGAATCCTCCTGGGATAGCTGCTGTTCCTCCTTTAGCTATCGGAAATAGGGCATCTATAACTCGCTGACCAGTTATTAGCGGTTCGTCTGGCGGGAGCTTAATCTTAAATGGTCTGGGCCTTCTCACAGGCCATATTTGGATCATATTTATGGGTACTACCCCTCTCGGGGTTTCGACCTTAGCAACTTCTTCTTCAACTGTATAGTCCCCTTCATCAACTATCTCGACGATCTTTCCAGAGATGTCAGGTGGGACTAGTACTTTGTGCTCAATTAATGGGGTTTCTGGGATGACTCCAATGACATCTCCCCCTTGAACTTTGTCTCCCACTTTTACTTTAGGTGTGAAGTGCCAATTCTTGTCACGTGGTAATGCTGGTGCCGTGACTCCTCTCTTGACGAAATCTCCAATCTTCTTCCGAATTTCAGGTAATGGTCTCTGAATTCCGTCATAAATCTGACCGAGAAGGCCTGGTCCCAGCTCTACTGAAAGTGGCCTGCCAGTAGCATAAACTGGGTCTCCAGGCTTTAGCCCAGAAGTTTCCTCATAAACCTGAATTATGGCAACGTCTCCTTGAAGTCGAATGATTTCTCCTATCAGTTTTTCTTCTCCAATTCTGGCGACTTCATACATTCTCGCTCCTCTAAGCCCTTCAGCAGCAACTACTGGACCTGCAACTCTAATTATCTTGCCAACTTTCTCCATAATTTCCCCCTACCCAAATATAATCTCAACTCCAACTGTTCTTCTAATTAAGTCTTTAACAAATTCTACGGTGGGCACCGGCCCCCTCTTATCTGGAACCTCTACAATCACTGGCCTTGTTTTTTCATAAAATTGTCTCAGGAAGTCTCTAATTTGGCTTGCAATTGATTCGGTAACCACTATGATTGCTATGTCAGGGTCTCTAGATAGTTTCCTTATTATGTTTTCAGCTTCGCTTGCATTGCTTACGGTGTAAGCTCTGCTCACACCTGCCAGTTTAAATCCGATCACTGTGTCGTAATCTCCTACTAATGCTATATGCACGCTTTATCACCCTAAGAGTATTCTTGAAGCTATAAGCCTCAGCTTCTTTTCCATTCTTTTAATTCTACCTTCAAATGTGTTGTCGAAGGTGAACTTGCCGTCAGCCGTACTTACAAGTACTCCACCAATGTCACTTACTCTGCCATATGTAACCTGTATTTCGGTTTCTCGCCCAACCTTGCTTTCTATCTTCTTGGCTATTTTCTCCCAGTTCATCTTTATGTTCGAGTCTTTCTCATTCAGCTTAGCAATCAGTTTTCCACCGCCAAGTGCTTCGCCTGCTTCACAAATAAGCTTTTCAAGAACTTTAGCATAGTCTGGCTTGTCCGTAATCTCTTTTAGCTTCATAACCAATTCATCAAAAGCTTTCCTTATCACTTCTTCCTTTGCTCCTAGAACTGTCCGTTTTGCCTCAAGTTTTGCCTCAGAAATCTTTCTTCTACTTTCCTGCTCAATTGATGCAAGTGATTGAGCAACTTTTTGCCGTATTTGCTCTTCTGCTTTTCTTTCTGCCTCTGCTATTATTGCACTAGCCTTTTCTTCTGCTTTTCTTAGGATTTCATCCGCCTTCTTCTTTGCCTCTTCTAAGATTCTGTCCACTATTTTGTGAATTTTTTCTCCGCCAATTATTTTTTCAGTCATTATCCCTCAACCTCTAAAACTTCCTTTAACATTGCATCTACAGCTTCTTCAATCTTTAACTTGGCTTTCTGCTTTATCCTCTCAGCTTCTTTCTTCGCTTCATTAATGATTTTTTCAATGCTTAACTTTGTACTTTTAAGCTTCTCTTTTCTCAATTCTTCAACTTTTTTCTCGACAACTAAGTCTACGTTTTTTAGAATCTCTTCCGCCCTAGTTTTAGCGCTTAGCTCTATTTCTTCTGCTTTTCTTTCTGCCTCTGCTATTATTGCACTAGCCTTTTCTTCTGCTTCTAATATTTCCTTAATTTTTTCGGCGATTGCGCCCATTGACACGTCACTCCTAAGACCTTTGAAATTTGTCTAGAAGCACCTTAAATAATTTTACAATTAGAACTGTCTTACTATATCTTCTGCTTCTAAAATTGTTTCACAGTATTCACATCGTAGCCTTATGGGCTTTCTGCTGATAACTTTAAACTTTGGCGTAACTGGCTCTCTGGGGCTGTTTGTTATGCAAACGGGGTTCCTGCATCTAATTATTCCTTCAACTTTGTCTGGCAATGTTATTCTATTCTTTTTGATGACTTTGTAGTCCTTAATTATGTTTATTGTGGCGGTAGGTGCAATTAATGCTATCTTATTTACTTCCTCTTCCTTTAATTCTCGACCCTCAACCTTCACTATGTCTTTTCTTCCCAACTTTTTGCTCGGGACGTTCATAGCTATGCTGACTATATATCCCTCGCGACCTGTTATGTTAAGTATCTTTAATACGCTTAGCGCATGTCCAGCTGCTATGTGATCTATTACAGTACCGTGTTTAATTTTCCGTATTCGCAGCTCTTCTCTCTCCAACTATTACGCCCACTAGAACTTTAATTCCTGAACTTATTAAGCTTAATCATAGTCTTGTAAAAGTACTTATACTAAAAGTGCTAGAAGTGTGTAAGGGTTTCAGTGAGCTTTAAAGGTAGAGATTTTATTGACATAAGGGACTTTACGAGAGAGGAAATCGAGCACATTTTTGAAGTTGCTGACAAAATGGAGCCATTAGCTAGAAGAAGCTCTCAGCTTCTTAAAGGTAAAATTTTGGCTTCCCTGTTTTTTGAGCCTAGTACTCGTACTCGACTTAGCTTTGAAGCTGCAATGCTTCGGCTAGGAGGAAGTGTGATTGGCTTCGCTGAACCTAAAGTAGCCTCAATAGCTAAAGGCGAAACCCTGGCAGATACTGTTAGAGTAGTGGAGAACTATGCTGACATAATAGTGTTAAGACATCCAATGGAGGGTGCAGCTAAGCTTGCTGCTGAATTTGCTAGTATTCCTGTGATAAATGCTGGGTCAGGCGCTCTTTCCCATCCCACCCAAGCCCTTCTGGACCTGTATAC
>QMRA01000007.1:0-13740 GCA_003649155.1 Thermoproteota archaeon
GTCTAGGAGTAGTAGCGTATGTAAGCCACGCTCCAGATTTTCCTTCACTACATCGTATGGCGTTTCTGAAATATGCTCTCCATGGGGGAATGTAACTGTAACTGCGCGTCCAAATTTGTAGCTGAAAAGCCCAGTTTCTCCGGGTATAGCGGAGAAAATTGAAGATGCATGAATAACTCTAGTTTTAATTCCTCTACGCTCAGCTTCCAGACGTAACTGCATGTGTGTTGTTGCAACAAAAGGATCTCCTGGGACCAGTAGGGCCACGTCTCCCGCTGACGCTGCTTCTAAGATTTCATTTGCCTTTGGAGATTCAATGTCCTTGCGCTTGAGCTTGATAATCTTCTTACCGATAATCTCTTCTAGGCGGGCGAGAGATAACCCAGGCATGAAGCTAGTATAAGTGTCAATGTACACTTTATCGGCATTTTTTGCTGCTTCTAAACCCTCAAGCGACATGTCTTTTTCACTATTGAGCCCAAGGCCGATGAACACCAGCATAAAGCAGTCACTCAATCACTCTTATGCTGATCCATTAATTATAGCTAATTGCTGGTAGCGAAATCTTAATTTGCAGCTTACCTAAACGATTATTGGCATTGGGCCCGTAGCTCAGCCAGGTAGAGCGGCGGACCACACTTGCCGTGGGCTGAAGCTCTTAACCCGTCGGTCGCGGGTTCGAATCCCGCCGGGCCCGCCACTTCTAATCATATTGCTTGCGGCACTGCACAGCATTATTCGCGCATCACTTGATAATCACTTCAGCATTGGTCAAGATTGTTGAGTTAAATTACACTGCTAACCTTTGCACTTAAGTCAAAATGCATTGTCAATTTGGAGCTTTAGCGCTAGAAAGTGTTTAAAGCCTGTCTGCACTTTCCTTTAATGATGAGCAAGGCTATTAAAATTGACAAAAAACTTGGAAGTAAAGCCATATCCTTACTGAAGAAATTGGAATTGCTTGATGGAAGTAAGAAGATTAAATGTGTAGGTGACTTCTTGCTCATACCTATCTTGAGAGAGTTAAAGGATGATGAGGCGCAACTATTCTCGCGTAGTGTAGGTCCTTTTAATATTTGCATCGAGTCTTTTGAGTCTAAGAAACTGAGGCCTAGAAGTCTAATTGAAGCTCTTGACGGTGTGCTGTCTCCTTCAGAATTATCGTTTCTCCCTCGTTCTTTTGATATTATTGGAGATATAGCGATCATCGAGATACCTCCTGAGCTCTCTCATGCAAAGAAACTTATTGGTGAGGCTATAATCAAGGTACACCCCAAGATAAAGGCGGTTTTCGCTAAAGCGGGACCTGTTACAGGAATATTTAGAATTCGAGATTTAGAGCATATTTACGGTGAGTTTAAGACCTTAACATTGCACAAGGAATATGGCTGTGTTTTTAAAGTAGACGTCCTAAGAACCTACTTTAGTCCACGTCTTTCGCTGGAGCATCACCGCGTGGCTAGTCAAGTTAGGGATGGAGAAACCGTTATTGACATGTTTTCTGGGGTCGGTCCATTTGCAATTATGATCGCGAAGTACGCTAAGGCTACCGTGTATGCGGTGGATGCTAATCCATATGCTGTTCAACTTTTAAATGAGAATAGGAAGATGAATAAGCTTAAAGGTCAAGTCTACCCAATTTTGGGAGATGCAAGATCCATTTTATCTTCCTGCAGACTTGAAAAGTCTGCAGATAGAGTTATTATGAACTTACCTGAGAAAGCACACCTATTCCTGGATGTTGCTTGTAAAATTGTAAAGAGTTCTGGAGTAATTCACTACTACGCTTTTGCTAATGGTGATGATCCCATTAAAAGTGCTGAATCGCAACTTAATAAAGTACTGTCATCTTGCTGTGAAAGTGGCTTCTTAATTCTCTCTTCTAGGAAAGTTAAGATGATCGCGCCTCACAAATGGCAAGTCGCTATCGATGTTAAAATACTGTAACTTCCCATTAAGAATCGATTTCTGCTATAATTCGCACAGTCACTTCTTTCCAAAATTCCTCCCTTAATTTCATTATAAGCTCTCTATTCAAATCCCTGGCTGATTTGTTTGCTTTCACCATGAATGTTCGTGGGCAAACATACTCACTTTTTCTTCCAACTAAGCTGATTGGGTCTGTTAAAGTTAGTTTAGGGTTTCCTTTACCAACAATTTCATCACGTACCCCATCTACTTCAATTATTACTCTTACTTTTGCTCCTCTCTGAATAAGCTTCTTTAAATCATCTGAAAGATGCAATGCCCCCCTATCTGCACCTACAACTATAATGCAGTCTCCTCGAGGTGTTAAATGCTCCTCTCTTGTTATTTCAAAAGTTGTTTTATGAAGTGCTCTAATGTTTGGGTGTCCATGACCCCTTATTATTTCTTCCGCGGTTCTCACATACTTTTATACCCATGTTTTATTCAATTATATTTTGTGTGCTCTATGTCAAGTGGCAAGTTTGCTAAAGAAAGAGAACGATTGGTCAATAAGTTAATTCAAGAAGGTATTCTTAAAGACCCTAGAGTTATTAAAGCGATGCGCAGGGTTCCAAGAGAGGAGTTTGTTCCTGAGCGTTATAGGCAACACGCGTACATCGACTCTCCCTTGCCCACACTTAATGGTCAGACAATTTCTGCTCCTCACATGGTTGCGATGATGTGCGAGTTACTGAAGCTAGACGTCGGACAGAAAGTGTTAGAGGTTGGCACTGGTTCAGGTTATCATGCGGCAGTTTGTGCTGAGATTGTCGCTCCCTCTGATGTTGACCCCAAGTTATGGGGTCACGTCTATTCCATAGAGCGTATTCCTCAGCTTGCATCTTTTGCTAGAAGTAATCTTAAGAAGACGGGATATGATGATAGGGTTACTGTCATTGTAGGTGATGGAACGCTTGGCTATCCTCCTGCAGCTCCTTATGATAGAATACTTGTAACTGCTGCAGCTCCCAGTATACCTAAACCGCTTATCGAGCAGTTAGCGGTGAATGGTAGAATAGTCGTTCCCGTTGGTGGATCATATTACCAAGAACTGGTTGTTGGTGTTAAAATTTCTGCAGATGAGATTAGAACGTACAGTGCTGGCGGCTGCGTTTTTGTACCGTTAATTGGCAGATATGGATGGCGTTTTTAAGCTAGATTAAATGTTAGCGCATTTTAAACCAGCGCTCTAAACTAACTTGTTTGCGCTGCTCTTCAAATGCTTTCAAAGCTCTGTCAAGGGCTTTCTTAACTCTCTCAACGGAGAAGTCATGCTCCCTACATAGGATGGTCATTACTTCCTCTTCGTTAGGTTTTCTCCACTCCAACTTATAATCTTCCGAAACTTGCGGCTTCAAAAATACCTCTTTTATAGCACTCGGCTCTACTGGAAATGTGGCTCCTCTCAATTCTCTCAATGCCTTCTCAAGGGAGCCATGCATTTTAATTAGTCGCAGTGCAGTTTTAGGTCCAACTCCCTTTATTCCCTCTGGATTATAATCTGTGCCAATAAGTATTGCTACATCGACTAACTGCTCTCTTGAAATGTTCAAACCACTAAGCACTCTGTCTAAGTAAATGACTTCAGGAGTTATTTCGATGTAAACGTTCTTTCTAGGCAGCTTTCTCCTACCTGATATTGTCAAATTTCTAACTAAGCGAGGAGCTCCGAAAAGTAGTGAGTCGTAATCTTGACTTACGGCAGCCCACACATCTCCCTTTTGAGCCATGTATGCTGCTTGAGCTTCTCCTTCAGAAGGTGCTTGAACCCAAGGCACTCCCAGAGCGTTGAGCAACCTCTTCGCGTCGTTAACCATATCTTCCGTCAGTTTTGCTGTTTGCTGAGCGTAGATCCTAGCTGCTTCTAAGTCTCCTCGCTTTAACGCTTCTTCATACTTTATTGCAGCTTCTTCCTTGAGCTTCTTTCGCCTCATGATTTCAATTTCTTTAATTTCTGGCGGCGTTCCATCGAACACGTAGACCGGCTTTATACCTAGCTCAATGAAGTTCACAGTTCTATAAAATAGCCCACTTAAGTGGCTCGTAATCCTCCCCAAAGAATCTTTTAGTGGCGTCCCATCAGGCTGCCGAATTATTGATAAGAATTGATATAGCGCGTTATACGCGTCAATTGCAAGTGCTTTCCCTTGGAAAAAGCTCATGTTAACTTGCTCTACAGCTTTTTCCGGAATTATATCTCTCAGGTTTACCCCCATTTTTAACCTCCAGTTGATAGCAGATTCACATTTCTTAATCCCTTTTTCGTCACTGTAACCATAATAACTCCCCAAATTTCCAGCTTCATTAGTGCTTTGTTAAATTCTCTAAAGGAAAGTCCATTGAATCTCTGCTTTAGGGCGTCAAAAAGCTCGTCATCTCTCATGGCTTTTCTCCTCTGCAATATTGTGATTATGGCTGTTTCTAAGGGCTCCGAAGTCCATATGGAATTTTTCACCATTCTCCTCACCTAAGTGAATGTGAGTAATCTCGGACGCATAGGTCTTATTTGCTTATATCGCTCAGTCCATTTCTTATAGTATTGAATCATGTCTTCAGTTATTGATGGTCTAACCCTCTTGAGGGCTGCTTCGAAGTGTCTTTTTGCTACCTTCTGAGCATTTATGTCTTCTCTCAATGCTGCCATGGCTGCCTCTCTGCACACTGCCTCTAGGTCTGACCCTGAATACCCTTCTGTAACCTTTGCTATTTCCTCTAGATTGACATCGTCAGCTAGAGGTACATTTCTCGTATGGATCTTCAAAATTTCCAACCTTGCATTGTAGTCTGGTGGCGGGATGTAAATTATCCTGTCAAATCTGCCTGGGCGTAGAAGTGCTGGGTCAAGGATGTCTGGGCGATTTGTGGCACCTATTACGACCACGTTTTCAAGTGAGACTAGACCGTCCATTTCTGTTAGTAATTGGCTAATTACTCGTTCTGTAACTCTCGAGTCTCCATATCCAAGTCCTCTCATTGGTGCTATTGCGTCTATTTCGTCTAGGAATATTATTGCTGGTGACGCCATTCGTGCTTTTCTAAATATTTCTCTAACTGCTTTTTCAGACTCTCCAACCCACTTGCTCAGGAGTTCTGGCCCCTTTACACTAATGAAGTTAGCTTCACTTTCAGTTGCAACTGCCCTTGCAAGTAGTGTTTTTCCGCATCCAGGAGGCCCATACAGTAGGATACCCCTAGGAGGTCTGATGCCCATTCTCTTGAATGATTCGGGGTATTTAATTGGCCATTCAATGGCCTCCTTAAGCTCCCTCTTCGCTTCTTCTAGTCCGCCAATATCAGTCCAGCGTACATTGGGCACTTCTATGTAGACTTCACGCATTGCCGATGGAGTTATCTCCTTAAAAGCCTCCATGAAATCTTTCATTGTCACTTGCAGTTTCTCAAGAACTTCCTCTGGAATTCTCTCTTGTTGAAGGTCGATTTGCGGGAGGTATCTTCGCAAAGCTTTCATTGCAGCTTCTCTGCATAATGCTGCTAAGTCTGCCCCTACGAATCCGTGAGTTATTTCTGCTAGCTTCTTTAAATCTACATCCTTTGCTAGTGGCATGTTTCTAGTGTGTATCTGCAAAATTTCGTAGCGCCCCTGCTTATCAGGCACCCCTATCTCAATTTCCCTATCAAATCTCCCTGGGCGCCTCAGAGCTGGGTCGAGTGCATTCGGCCTGTTAGTGGCCCCTATTACTATGACGTCTCCTCTTGCTTCTAAGCCATCCATAAGTGCTAGTAGCTGTGCGACAACTCGCTTCTCCACCTCTCCTGTAACTTCCTCTCTCTTAGGTGCGATTGCATCTATCTCGTCGATGAAGATTATCGACGGTGCATGCTGCTTAGCTTCTTCAAATACTTCTCTCAACCTTTGCTCAGACTCTCCGTAGAATTTGCTCATGATCTCCGGGCCATTTATTGAGATGAAGTGCGCATCTGTCTCATTAGCAACTGCCTTTGCAAGTAGTGTTTTTCCGCATCCAGGGGGCCCATACAATAAGACTCCTTTTGGCGGGTCAATTCCCAGTCGCTTAAATAGTTCTGGGTGTTTTAGTGGCAACTCAACCATTTCCCTTATTTTCTGAATAGCTTCTTGCAGCCCTCCTATGTCTTCATAGGTTACTCTTGGAACTCTAATCTCTTCAGCTGGCTTCTCTAAAATGATCAAATTAGTGTCTTCTGTTACGAGCACAATACCTGCTGGCCTTGTCAACACGACTGTAAATGGTATTGCCTGCCCCAAAACAGGTATGAGTACAGTATCCCCTTGAGTAAGTGGATAATCATACAACCTCTTCTTAACGAAGTTTACAAAAGCACTATCAACTGTGATCGAAAATGATGAGGGTGCTAACTTCACCAATGAAGCAGGACGAGCACTTGCCTTCCTAATAGTAACTTTCTCTCCAATACTCACACCTGCATTTTTCCTAATCAAACCATCCATTCGAATGATTGTTTCATCTTGATCTTCAGGGTAAGCCGGCCAAACAATCGCTGCAGTCTTCCTTTTACCCTCGATCTCAACTATGTCTCCAGGATTTACTCCAAGTTTACGCATTACGTGCGGGTCTATTCTCACCTTTCCTCTGCCGACATCTCTTTGCCTAGCCTCCGCTACCCTAAGCTGTATTTCTCGTCTTCTTGTTGCACTATTAAAAGACATTAATTATCACCTCACTAGATACGTCTACCTTAAACTTCTCTAGTTAATGTATATACTTTATGGAGGTTGCTCTCAGTTACATCATCCTAGTTACGTACTCAACATCAACTTGGCTGACTGAAGGAACACTTGAGATGGCCTCTTCTATAATTGTCGTTCCACCTTCACTTTGTTCAGGCATTACAATAGCCATTTTCAGCGCCTTAAGTCCAAAGGCTATAGGCTCCTCTGCTGTCTGGGCAATTCTGACACCTTCAGGTAGTGCTGCAGCTATCTCCTTAGCCATTTCTTCCAAGTTGACATCAGCCTCTTTGGGATATACCTTAACGATAACCAATACTTTCCCCATGCTTTTTCCTCCTTATGGGCCTTCAAATCCACACTTTGGACACTTATAAGGATTTGCTATAGACCTACAGCGCCTACATCTCCACATAATTATTTCTCCGCAGTTGGGGCATGGGAAATTAACGCCCTTTTCTCCAGGTACTATAGGGCTCTTGCATGAAATGCATGTTGGTAATTTAAGTTCCTCTGCAGCCATTACCTTAAGCCCTCCAAGTCTTGATTCAGTTTACATATCTAAAATAAAAGCTTTCTCTCATGACTTGTAAGTACTGTGCATGAGGGAAGCAATGTTCTTTAGCATGATATTCCAAAATCATAGATAGCTATGAGCATGGAAGTGAAGCAAGTCATAGTAGTGAGAAGTGACATCAAGATGAGCAAGGGGAAGCTGGCAGCTCAAGTCGCCCACGCGTCAGTAAGTGCATCTGAAGAAGCGCGAATCAAAAACCCCAATTGGTGGAGGCTATGGTTTTCTAGTGGACAGAAAAAAGTTGTTTTAAAAGTAGATAGCAAGGAGAAGCTTTTAGAACTATTCAAACTTGCTCTCTCATTAAACCTGCCTGCAGCTTTAATTGAGGATAGGGGGTTGACTGAGCTGCCTCCTGGAACGATAACTTGCATTGGAATTGGCCCTGCCCCCTCTGAACTGATCGACAAGGTAACTGGCAATTTACCGCTTCTTTGAGGTAAGACCTTGATTGTTAAAACCCGTTCAGATCTGGAACGAGAGTTAGGATTGGAATACTATGTGACAACCTCTCCTCCAATCCGCGGGAAAATTCGCTGTCGCTATGAAGACTTCATTGTAGAGGAGGTTCTACGTGACGGAACGGTAATCACTATTGATTCATGTGAGAAAGTTAAAATTCCTATAAGGGGGCCTGGCAACTACATTAGGGCTATTCTTGTTAAACGCGGCTGCGACACATTATCAGCAGTTTACCTCCTGTCAAGAGCTTGTAAAGTACCATTTCACGCGATCTCCTATTTGGGGTTGAAAGATGCTAGAGCCCTCTCTGCACAGCTCATAAGCATTAAAGACTGTAAAGAACCCTCAATCCTCCTTACAATCAAGAAAGGGAAAGTGGAAATCGCTAAGTATGTTCGATCTCCTTTGCCGCTGAAGCGCCATGAGCTGTACGGCAATCGTTTCACCATAATAATTAGGAAAATACCGCTACCTCCCGAGGAAATTCTCTCCGCATTGACCGAATTGTTAAAACAAGTGCATTTAACCGGTGGTTTTCCTGCCTATTTCGGTCATCAGCGATTTGGAACTATAAAGCCAATATCACACAAAGTAGGTAAAGCGATTATAATGAACGATATTGAAGGCGCTATAAGCCACATACTAACAAATTTACCTGAAGACTTTACTTCTCAAAAATTAAACGCCACATATAGCGCTTTGAATTATGAGGTGCTCATTTTAAAGCATTTAATGAAGAAACGGGATGACTTGCTGGGCGCGTTTAAGAAGGTACCTATAATACTTCAAAGACTCTTCATTCACGCCTACCAATCCTACCTATTCAATAAGATGTTGAGTGCCCGTATAAGGCTAGGCTTACCATTAAATCGTGCAGTGGTAGGAGACTTAGTAGGTTTTCCACACGCTGGCAGCATTCATCCATCATGCGTCTTTCTAGCGGAGAAGAGTAATATTGAAAAAGTCAACAGGCTTATTGAGAAGAGGTTATTGTCCGTAGTTCTCCCAGTTCTTGGGTATGCTACTATAAGATTACCTAAGCATAAAGCAGCGGAACCAGTGATTTCCATTCTAGAAGAGGAGGGGGTATCTGCAGATTCATTTTCTACTCCGCATGCTCCTAAACTGAAATGTCCGGGGACATATCGCCCTTTAACCTTTTATTTTGAAGATCTCAAAGTTGTTCAAGTTTCGCCGGAGGATGAAAGTAGTTGCTCGCTTAAAATGCGCTTTAAGCTGCGTCGTGGCTTCTATGCGACGGTAGTCTTGAGAGAAATTATTAAGCCTAAAAATGTGATTGAGTGTGGCTTTTAAGGTACGAGCCTATTCTTATCTCGTGGAAATAGCGTTACTTCCCGTATGTTTCTTCTCCCAGTTATCACCATTAGGAATCTCTGAAAGCCCATTCCCCAACCTGCATGTGGAGGCATTCCATACTCAAAGTATGTGAGGAAAGGCTCAAACTTTTCAGGGTTTAAATTCTGCTCTCTCAGTCTTTCAACGAGCATATCTTTCCTATGAATTCTCGTTCCACCACTAGCTAATTCAAGCCAGGACCAGTTCAAGTCGAAAGACTCTGTTATCTTCGGATTCTCCTCTTTTGGCTTTATGTAGAATGGCTTTAATTTCCTCGGCCAATCAGTAATGAAGTATGGCTCATCAAATATCTCTCCCAGCTTCCTATTCGCAGGTGTAGGTAGGTCCTCGCCCCACTCTATTCTGAAGTTGTGTTCTCTAAGTATTTCAAGCGCCTCGTCATACGTTATCCTTTTAAATGGCATTTTTGGCGCTTCGAGCTCGCGGCCTAAAAGCTTAAGCTCTGATTCGCACTTCTCCTTTACCTCTCTTATTACGTGCACTACAAGCTGCTCCAAGACCTCCATAACATCTTTAGCTTCAGCAAATGCAACTTCGATGTCTACTGAAATGAATTCATTTAAATGGTAGGTTGTATCCGACTCCTCAGCTCTATAAAATTGAGCAATTTCAAATACCTTTTCGAACACTGACGTCAAAATCTCTTTATAGAGCTGTGGGCTCTGAGCTAGAAACGCCTCCTTCTCAAAATATGCTACTGGGAAGAGTGCTGCCCCTCCCTCAGTGGCGGTTGCAAGTATCTTTGGTGTGACAACTTCTATGAAACCCTCCCTAATTAGGAACTCTCTTATTGCATTAAGCGCAGTGTGATGTATTTTGAATATGGCCAAGTTTTCTGGGACGCGTAAGTCGAGTATCCGGGCATTTAACCTAGTATCAAGATCTGCAGGTACTCTTCCAGTAGTATCAATTGGAAGTGGTGATTTGGCAGTGTTCAATATTTTTAGCTCGACTGGAATGACTTCTACTCTCCTTGGAGCTGAGGGCATTGCCCTAACGATTCCCCTAACTCCAATAACGCTTTCTCTTTTCAACTCCTTGACTTTCTTGAGAATTTCCTTTGCAACCAACTTCTTTGGCATAGTTACTTGTACAGTTCCCTCTCTATCTCTCAAAATCAGAAACTTTATCCCGCCAAGATCCCTTAACTCAAGTACCCATCCTAAAATTATTACTTCTTCTCCATCTAAATCTGGAGTAATCTGACTTGTATAGTGAGTTCTCCTCCAACTTCCTAAATCGTCCAGAGGCATAATTGAGGCCTCACTCCGCAATTATTCTTACAGTTTCTTTAGTGAATTCGGAAATTACCTTTTCCGCCTGCTCCTTCCTAATGCTAAGCCTCCTCAAGTCTGATCTAGGAACTCTAATGTAGTTCTCCCTACTGCCATCCGGTAACCAAACAATATTAACACCTAAAACTCGGGCGGGCGCGAGAACTTGCTCAGCTATTTGACGTATACTTGCAGTTTTCTCAATTATCCTAACTGGTTTACCAATCTTATTGCTCATTACTTTTGAAATTCTATTCCATAATGGTCGAAGCGACCTACCATCACTTTTAACTAATACTATAAGCATCTTCTCAGTATCAACTGCTTTGAAGAAAGTTGCATCTTTTAATGCAGGGTACTTATTTTCCAGTTCAAGAAGATGCTTTCCAACCTCAATATCTAAAGGAGTTATCTCCCCACGATCTAATTTCTCTTGACAACTCGGGCACAGGATCCCGCTTTTTATGCACACGAGGCATATTGGTAATTTCACGAAGGTTTAACCCCCAATTAAAGAAATGGGAAATGGTAGTCTATTGGTGATTACTTGACCTACTTTTTGCCCCTGGCTAGTACGACGGATATTGTGCTGGTGTTTATTGTTCTTCCGTCTTGCGTAGTTATTTGCTCTGTGCCTATTTCGATGTTCTTGATCTTCACATCCGTGAGGAACCTGTTCCTCACAATCTCAACAACGTCGACGGCCTTGCTTATTGCTCGCCCTCTCGCCTTTACACTTATCTCCTTCGCGCCTTGGTGGAATAGTGTCAAGCATGCTAGGACATAGTTCATTATTGGCTTGTTTCCTACTAGCACAGCGTTCTCCTGAGCCATTCAACTCCCTCCCTTACGTTTTTGTGTTATAGGCTTAGAGATAGTACGACTTGGACCTTTATAAGATTTAGGCTCGCCCTAAGAAATTTACACGCAATAGTGATGATGAAGCGAAACATATTAGAGAGTATTTTACATATGTCATGGGGGGTTTACTTATGACAAGTAGCGAGCAACTGGATTTCCTGCTGACGGAGCGGCAGCGATTCCTCCTTATGAAGCTATATGAAAGCGCGAAGAGCATGAACGTGTACACTGTCGCTAAGTCTCAAAGCGAATTAGCAAGAGAACTAGGCATCACTCGCCAAGCCCTCAGCATACATTTGAGAAAATTCAAAGAAGAAGGACTAATAAGGACTGGAAGAGGCTTCATCGACCTAACTGAAAAAGCTCTAAAGGCATTGAAGATTAGGTCAGCAGATGCATTCGTATTTATAAAAGTCCAGCCTCAGCTACGAAGTGAAGCTTACGAAAAAATCAAGAAGCTACACGCAGTAAACAGGCTATTTAGAGTTACAGGGGACGTTGACATCATAGCAATCGTTGATCAATCAGTGCTGGATGAGTTCTTGAGGGAAGTTTCAAAAGTTGAGGGAGTAGTTTCAACATCAGCGCACATAGTGATTGAACACTTAAAGGAGTAGAGTGGAGGGAAAGTCGTTGAAGTTATTTGAATATGAAGCAAAGGAAATCTTCAAAAAATACGGTATTCCAGTACCCGAAGGACAAGTAGCATTCTCACCAAGTGAAGCTAGAGAGATTACTGCAAAAATGAATAAGCCAGTTGCAATTAAAGTTCAAGTCTTAGTCGGTGGAAGAGGAAAAGCAGGCGGCATACGCTTTGCAACTACACCTGAGGAAGCTGAGAAGATTACCACCGACCTGCTTGGTGCAACTTTTAAGGGACTTAAAGTTAACGCTGTTCTCGTTGAAGAAAAACTTCCAATAACACAAGAACTGTACCTTGGTATAACAGTTGACCGGTCAGCTAAAAAGCTCGTGGCAATTGCAAGCGCTAAAGGTGGAGTAGATATAGAGGAAATAGCCAGAGAGCATCCAAGTTTAATAGTTAAAGAGTACATTGATCCGCTTGTGGGCTTCTTCCCATTTATGGCAAGGCAGATGCTTAAAAACCTCGGCTTCAAAGGCAAGATGCTCACAAATATGGCTCAAATTCTGAAAAAGTTGTATGATATAGCAATTGACTACGACGCAGAACTAGTTGAAATAAATCCACTAGTCCTAACGGAAGATGGGCGGTTGATTGCTGCCGATGCTAAGCTTAATATAGACTCTGATGCGCTATTCCGCCATCCAGAGTTGAAGAGTAGAGCAACCCTACACGAGCTTTCACCGATTGAAGCTGAAGCCAAGTCTGCAGGCCTCGCGTACGTCGAGCTGGATGGAGATATAGGCATCATTGGCAATGGCGCTGGGCTAGTCATGACGACATTAGACCTTGTAAAGATGTATGGCGGCGCACCAGCAAACTTCCTAGACGTAGGAGGTGGAGCTGAGGAGCAAGCTATAGCAACTGCATTGAGAATCCTAATCAACAATCCAAAAGTCAAGGTAATCCTAGTCAACATTTTCGGCGGTATAACCCGTTGCGACGTCGTAGCTCGAGGAATAATCTCCGCGTTAAAATCCATCGAAAAGCGGAAACCCATGATCATAAGGCTAATAGGAACAAATGAAGAGGAAGGCAGAGCCATCCTTCAAAGAGAAGGCATAATCGCCCTATCTTCAATGGAGGAAGCTGCAAAAGCTGCTGTTGAAGCAGCTAAGCGGGAGGTGTAGGTTTGGGTATAATTGTAGATGAAAATACGCGTGTAATTGTTCAAGGAATAACGGGTAGACAAGGAAGATTTCACACTGAACTAATGCTAAAGTATGGAACTAAAATAGTAGCGGGAGTAACCCCTGGTAAGGGTGGACAAAGTGTTCACGGAGTCCCAGTATACGACACTATCACTGAGGCGATGGAAAAGTCTCCTGCCGACACTTCAATAGTGTTCGTGCCAGCTCCATTTGCATTAGATGCAGTGTCCGAGGCAATCTTAGCAGGAGTTAAAAACGTCGTAGTAATTACAGAGCACGTTCCAGTCCACGACGCGATAAAGATGATTGCTCTAGCAAAACTAAAAGGCGCAAGAATCATAGGTCCAAATACTCCTGGCATAATAACTCCAGGCAAATGCAAGGTAGGCATCATGCCAGGCAGCGTTTTTACTCCTGGAAATATAGGTATAGTATCTCGTAGCGGGACTCTAACGTATGAAATAGCCTTAAACCTCACCAATGCAGGGCTAGGCCAATCAACTTGCATAGGCATTGGGGGAGATCCAGTAGTCGGACTGAGCTTCCTAGACATACTCGAGCTATTCAGAGAAGATGAGCAGACCAAAGCCGTCGTAATCATTGGAGAAATTGGAGGTGACGCTGAAGAGAGAGCTGCAGAGTACATCGAGCGAACAAACTATCCTAAACCAGTAGTCGCGTTCATCGCCGGCAGGTCAGCACCGCCAGGCAAGCGAATGGGACATGCAGGTGCAATAATA
>QMRA01000008.1:0-13630 GCA_003649155.1 Thermoproteota archaeon
CTCGCAACATTAGCAGAAGTAATGAAGGCAAGGCTTTTTGAAAAGGAAGTCAGGTTAATCTGCCTACACTGCACAGAGTGGCAGGCAATTAGAAAAATCAAGTACCTACCCGAAGAAATTAGATGCCCAAAATGCGGAGCAAAAGCAGTTGGCATAGCGCACCCAAACCAAGTCAAATTGCTTAAGATAATTAAAAAGTGGAAGAAAGGATTAAAACTAAAGTACAACGAGCAAGACGAAGTTGAAAAATTCAGGAAAACAGTAGGCCTAATAATGACTTACGGCAAAAAAGCAATAATAGCACTTTCAGCTAAAGGTATAGGTCCAACCGTTGCAGCTAGAATTTTAAGAAAATACCATGAAGATGAGGAGGACTTCTACCTTGACATTTTGGAGGCTGAAAAGCAGTACTTGAGAACTAGGCCATATTGGGAATAACGTAAATTACGAACAAATACCACGTAAAAATGGGGTGTTAAGCTTGATCATTCCCGGAAAAGAGCTGATTAAACTTGGAGTAGTAACCAACCTAATTTCAGAAGAACATCAAGTTCAGCCAGCAGGCATAGAGCTAACTTTAAGGGATGTAGAGGAATTTGAAGATGCAGGATACATCGACCTAAAAAACATTAGGAGAAGAATATCCAAATGCAGGAAATTGAGCTTCGACAAGGAAGGTAAAATACACTTGAAGCAAGGAGCCTATAAGGTTAGGTTTAACGAAGTAATCTCAGTACCAGAAAATATGGTTGGAATTGCACTGCCAAGATCATCCCTATTAAGAAGTGGTGCTTCGATTTTTTCAGCAGTTTGGGACCCAGGATATAAGGGTAGGAGCGAAAGCTTACTAGTTGTATTTAATCCGCATGGAATAACTCTTGAAAGGAATGCTAGGCTCATGCAAATATTCTTCGTGAAGCTATCTAGCAAGCCACATAAAGTCTACTCTGGAGTTTATCAAGGTGAAAATGTTAAGGAGTAGGAGAAAAATTAGAATCCTATCTTCGGGTAGACCTCCTCTTTTAAGCGCCTATCGATCTCTGTCCTCATTTTCTCGTAAAAGTTTTCTCCAGTTGAGTCTATAGCAATCATTAGTGGCCCAAACTCTTCAACTTCAATAATCCACATTGCCTCAGGCACACCGAGGTCGAGCCACTTAACGTCGACAACTCTCTTCATAGCTCTACTAGCAAGAACGGCTGCACCGCCGGTAAATATCGCGTAGACGGCTCCATACTTCTTGCAAGCCTCTGCTGTCCTAGAGCCCATTCCACCCTTACCAATAATCATCCTAACTCCAGTCTTCTCGATGAATTCTGCCTCGTAAGCCTCCATTCTAGCGCTGGTCGTCGGGCCGGCAGCGACAATTTCCCACTCACCATCCTTCTTCCTAACCACTGGTCCACAGTGGTAGACTGCTAATCCGCTTAAGTCAATTGGCAGGCTTTCCCCCTTCGCAAGTAATGATAAAGCCCTAGAGTGTCCAGCATCTCTGGCAGTGACAATTATTCCAGATAGATAGACTATGTCTCCAACTCTAAGCTTTCTGATTTCACTCTCGCTAATAGGAGTTTTTAAGTGATATTCGGCCAAACCATTCACCTCCACAACTCATTTAGGATCTTATGAGTGATGAACTCGACCTCACCGTTTGGGTAAACTTTCATCTTCGACCTCCTTGCAGCCCAGCAGTTGAATGCTAGTCCAGCAGCAAAAGTCGCAGGGTGCCTGTGAGCGCAGTCTACGTTTACGGTTAAAGCGGTTGTTTTCCCTCCAACACCATGTGGCCCAATGCCCAGTGAGTTAACTAGCTCTAATAATTCCTCTTCAAGCTTTGCAAGCTCAGGAACCTCGCTCCTCACGCCAATAGGTCTTAAGAGAGCTTTCTTGGCTAACTTCATTGCAATGTCAATAGTGCCGCCAATACCGAGGCCAATCAGGACTGGAGGGCATGGCTTAGCTGCAGCTTGAGCAACTGCATCTACAACGAACTTCTTAACGTACTTGAGGCCTTGAGCTGGCGAGAAAACTTTAGCTGCACATGGAGCTTCACTTCCACCACCCTTTGGAAATGCAGTAATCTCTAAAATGTCGCTGTCCGGGAGGATTTCCCACTCAATCCAAGGGATGTAACGTCCAGTGTTGTCGCCACTATTCTTCTTAGTAAGTACATCAACAGCATTTGGCCTAAGTGGAACTTCACTTGTAGCTTTAATTGTTGCGCTCTTTAGGATGTCGCGGAGCTTCCCTCTAATTGGAAAGTTTTCTCCAACCTTAACATAGAAAATGATTAGTCCAGTATCCTGGCATATAGGCTTCCCCTCTTTCTCAGCTATCTCACAGTTCTTTAAGATCGCTTCCAACTGGGCTTTCGCAAGTGGATTGTCTTCAGCTTCCTTAGCTTTAATTAGCGCTTCCTTCACATCAGGCGGCAGAATTGTAGTTGCAGCCTTCAGCAACATTATTGAAGCCCTTTCAATTATTCCAGCTAGGTCTGAGGTCATGAGGCAACACCATTAATGAAATAGAATCTGCTACATAGATAAAACTAATGGTTGAAATCTAGCTTGCTAATTGACTTTTTCCACCTCGTGTATCCAATATTCACCCTCATCAGTTACCTCCTTCTTCCATATTGGAACTTCAGACTTCACTTTGTCAATTATCTCTTGAACAGCTTTAAAGCCTTCAGCTCTATGCTTAGCAGCAACCCCAACAATCAAAGTTTCCTCACCTACAGGCACTCTTCCGACAGCATGGTGAATAATTGCTGAAAAAACCTTCTCACCGTCAATCACTCCCTTACGTATTTCCTCCATTTTCTTTATAGCTAGATCTCCATAAGACTCGTAATGTAAATGCTTCACTTTATCCCCCATAAGCCCTTCCTCTCTCACAAATCCAATAAATAGCACTACACATCCAACATTCCTTGAGGCACTCTTCAACCTACTCACAATTTCACTCAACTCCAATTTACTCAAATCTCCAATTCCAACCCAGCTCAACTCAACCACCCAAACTACACGTAAGATTTAAAGTTTCCATGTAAATTTAAATGGCGGTGGAGCTCGAAGCCGATGAGAAGAGGGCACAACTACATAGGTTGGAAAGAGGCAGAAAGGTGGAGATGCATAAGATGTGGAATGTGCTGTAGAGCATTTGCTGTACCACTCAAATTCATAGAAGCACTTCAGCTCACGAGAAAGTATGGCCCAATAGCAATTCAAGCAGGTGGAAAATACTACTTAATGAAGAAGCCAGATGACTCATGCATATTCCTAGCCTATAACGGCCCCATAGCATACTGCAAAATTTACCTAGAAAGGCCAGGTTGCTGTAAGCTATACCCATTCCACGTAGCTAAGAAGCCGCTCCAAGGAGTCAATCCATCAACCTCAGAGTTTAAAATTAGAGGAAAAGTACTTCACGTATATGTGGATGCAGCATGCCCAGGCGTTGGAAGAGGATTCCCCATTAGAAACTTAATTCCAAAGGTAATTGAATTGTGGGCTAAGTATAGTGGGATCATTTAAAATCTACTAGAAAATTTACTTAAAATCCTTCTAGCCAATGACGGCCTCAACATCAATTTTAAAGAAGTAATTAGCTTATCAACCTCACGTTTATCCTTAAGTCGAGCTAAAACTTCAATAATACTCAAATCTCCATAAACAGCTAAACTAAAAGCGTATTTATCAAGCAAAAGACTACACCTAAACGTTTGAGGGTCTCCACCCTCAATCAAGCCTCTACACTTGAAGCGCCTTGTCACCCTCCTAATCCTAGCAATATTCTCACTTGTCAAACCCTTAACCACCATAAATAAGTTGCAGAGAGAAGAGCATTCAAGAACTGCTCTAAGAAGCTTAGCAACATCATCCAATCTTTTAACATTTGAAAAATCAAACCGAGAAACAACTTTATTGAGCGTATAGTCAGCAATTATTTTTAAGTTAGAAATAGAGCCCTCAACAAAATTGATGTAACCTTCACTTTCACCAGTAAAACCCCATTCCTTCCTAAGTGAATTTATAATCTCATTTTCATACTCCAACATGTCCGAGTGCTCAAATTCGTGAAAACACTTAACCCTACCTGCAAAACTAAGCAGACCACTCAAGTGAGCCACCACAACTAAATATGAATCTGAGCTGAAATATCTTGCTAAACCTAACTAAAAGCACAAAACAAACATAAGTTATCGTAACGCCTTTAAAGATGAGGATCAAGCTGAGGCGCATAAAGTTGGATTGGAGGAGCTTAACTGAAGAGAAGGAAGAGGGAAACATAGAGTATAAGTTGAAGATCGTCAGCCCAGATGAAGATAGGCTTGAAAGGCTAGCCACCCAAATGCGATATAGGCTTCGTGAAGGCGGTGGAGAGGCAATCTACGAGCTAGGAGTTTCAAATGACGGACTCCTAATTGGGCTAAGCGAGCATGAACTAAAAGAATCCTTAAAGTGGTTATCAGAGGCAGCTAAGCGAATAGGAGCAAAAATAACCATACTACGAGAAGGAAAGGGGAAGAAAGGAAAAGTAGTCGAACTTCTCATCCGAATGGTCAAAGAAGACTTCCCAATTTACGTTATGGTTCCAGTCCTCGGAAACGTTGACAGCGGAAAATCAACAACCATCGGCGTATTATGCTCAGGAGAACTAGATAATGGAAGTGGACTAGCAAGAAGTAAAGTTCTACGTTACCTCCACGAATTAAAAACAGGCAGAACATCATCAATATCAAGCCACTTACTCGGATTCAGTGAAAATGGCGAAATAGTAAACTACAACTTAGCCTCACCACTAGACGAAGCCGAAATCTTCCTCAATAGCTCAAAAGTCATTTGCTTCGTAGACCTAGGCGGACATGAAAGATACCTAAGAACAACACTTAAAGGAGTTACAGGTAGAGCTCCAGACTACATAATGCTATGCATAGCAGCTAACGCAGGCCTAATAGGAACTGCCAAAGAACACCTAGGAATAGCAACAGTACTCAGAATACCAGTCTTCATAGTTTTAACAAAGATAGATATGGCTCCCCACGAAGTGAAAGAGCGAATTCTAAGCGAAGTCCTACACATACTCAAGAAGCCAGGAATAAGCAAAATACCAATCGTAGTTAATGAAATAGACGATGCGATAGTAGCTGCAAGAAATATGCCAAGCGGCAGAATAACTCCAATCTTCCTAATATCAAACACCACTGGCGAAGGACTAGACCTACTGAAAACCTTCCTAAACATCCTACCTCCAAGACTCAGATGGGATGAAAAACTAAATGATCCATTTAAAATGTACGTCGAAGAGAAGTTCAACGTGAAGGGAGTAGGAACAGTAGTCAGCGGACTAGTGCTCCAAGGTGAAGTTGAAGTTGACGACTACCTTCAACTAGGGCCATTTAGAGATGGAAGCTTTAGACTCGTGAGAGTTAGGTCGATTCACGTAAATCGAGTAAACGTCGATAGAGCACACGCAGGTCAAGAAGCCTGTCTAGCCCTAAAAAACGTCGAATACGATGAAGTTGAAAAGGGAATGTGCATTTTAGATAAAAGTATAGCTCCAAGAGCGGTAAAGTCATTTAAAGCTAAAGTAACCATACTACACCACCCAACAACAATTAAGAGAGGGTACCAAGCAGTCCTACACATGTACACCATCAGACAGGCAGCAAAATTCACATGGCTCTCAAAAGAGCCGTTGAGAACTGGCGATACAGCACATGTAGAACTTGAATTCTGCTACAAGCCAGAGTACGTATCAAGCGGAGACTGGTTCGTATTTAGAGAAGGAAGAACGAGGGGATTTGGGATAGTTCTGGAGACTGCCTAGCCACTCTCAATCCAAGCCAAATTCCTGAAAAATTTAGCTGCCTCAGCAGGCTTCTCCGCATTAAATATAGACCTACCAATAATGAAATACTTAGAGCCAGCCTTAAGGCAGGGCTCAATTCTACCTCCCTGAGCACCAACACCAGGCGAGAATATTGGAACCTTATCCTGCAGAATTTCAGCTATAACCTTAACCCTGTCAGGATATGTTGCACCAACAATAGCTCCATCAGCACTCCACTTCAAAGCTCTCTCAGCAAAAATCTCGTAGAGAGGCTTCAACAGACCACTATCTGGATCCTTAACTAAAAGCTCATAACTTTCAGGAGCAGCTTTATGAGAAGTATAAACTAATAATATAACTCCTCGCGCACCATACTCCCTAGCAACGTCAAAAATAGGCTGAGCGCCCTGCTCCCACCCAATAATCGGGTTAATTATTATCGCGTCAAATCCAGCTTCAAAATAATGCTTAGTGGCCCAAGCATTTGTATGCCCAACATCACTGAGTTTACAGTCTATTATTGTAGGTAAACCTAGGCTGTGCGCTTCGTCAATAATTTCCTTAACACCATAATAAAGTCCAAGTGGTAATAATAACTGCATGTTAATCTTAACCGCACATACATATGGACTTACTTCACGTAAAACATTTAGTGCACGCTTTTTCAAAGTATTCTGACTCAAATCTTTAGGTAGAGCTGAAAGGTCTAAAGCCAATACGATTCTACTTTTCCTCTCTTTAGCAACCCTCTCAATGCGAGATTTAAATGACATTCAAAACACCCCTAATACTCTCATAATCACTTTGCAACAAGTTATTTATAGTTAACCAGAAAGCCGTACGACCACAAAAATACTCTCCAAAATTCATGCGAGTACAGTTGCAATAAACTCGAAAACAGTAACTTCAATGCGCTTCGAGCCATCGATCATCCGAGTTTATAGCTGCTAAATTTAATGACGAAGTAATAAGCCCTGATGTTTAGAGCCGATCTAAAATTAGGTAAAGTTTAATGCTGACCTACATATAATTAATTTGGGCGATGAAGAGGGCTGGTATTTCCAAGAAGTTCAATGAAGAGTGACACCAGAACTGAGCCCGCAACAAATCAACTATTAGCCAATTAAAATCGACTAGTTCAATTTTTAAGCGCACATCAACATTTTATATGAAACTGGAGGTATAGCATTGGTTATTGTGCAGATTAGCGATGAAGTAAGAGCTAGATTTGAGGGCTTATCTCTTGGAATAGCCATAGTAGAAGACGTCAACGTTAAATCAAAATGCGAAGAGCTATCAGCTGAAATTGAAAGATGCGAGATGGAAATTAGAAGAAGCATTAAAATTGAAGATTTGAAGGACTTACCCATCATCAGAGCTTATAGGGATTTCTACTGGAGAATAAAAATCGACCCTACTAAGCAGAGACCTTCAGCAGAAGCTTTAATTAGAAGAATACTTCGCGGCAAAAGCATTCCGAGAATTAATTGCGCGGTAGACGCTTACAACTTAGCTTCCATTTTAACCCAAATTTCAATAGGCGCATATGACTTGGACAAAATAGTTGAGCCTATAGTTTTAAGGTGGTCTAGAGAGGGAGAGAAGTTTAAAGGCATAGGTGAAGATGAGAAAGCAATTGAAAGACAATTGGTAATTGCAGACTCAGAGAAGATAATTAACTTATATCCACATAGAGATTCAGACTTAACAAAGATAACCAAAGATACTAAACGCATATTAACTATAGCATGCGGAGCACCAGGCATACCTTCAAGCACTGTTTTAAAAGCAGCAGAAAAGTCAGCCCAAAACATTGTCAAGTTCTGCGGAGGAAGAATAGAAAGATGCTGGCTTGTAAAGTAGGCTAAAATTACTTATCCCCATCAAACCACGAAATTTACAGCTATGACGAGAAGCAGGTTAATTACTAATGAAAACAATTACAATAATTGGCAGGTGGCAGATTTGAGCAAGAAAGATAGAAATGACATTCCTGAACCGCCTTTAACTCCAGTTGAACCTCTACTCTACGAACCTCACTGGACTGGAGATGTTCTCAAACTCCTAATGCACATAACTAGAAAGCTAAATGAAATAATCAAGAAGATTGATGAATTGGATAGGAAAATTGCTGAAGTTTCTTCGAAAGTTGATGTTATTTCTAAAAGATTAAGCGAGACTTACTAATGTACTTGCCAGAAATTGGAATAGATGCGCCGCACTTGGGACATTTTTTGTCTTCAGTCAAATTATACTTTATTACTCTATAGCCATAGCGTTTGATTAGTAGCGTGCCGCACTCTGGGCAGTAAGTGTGTTCATATGGATGCCCAGGAACATTTCCAATATATGGATACTTGACGCCCAGCTTTTTCGCTAGCTTATATGCAAATTCTAAAGTTTCAATTTTAGTTGGAGGCTTATGAAACTTAAATGCAGGGTAGTACCGCGTGAAGTGTATTGGAGTTTCTGGACCTACCTCTTTTAAGTGGCGTTCAATAATCCACTTTATACAATCTTCGTCGTCATTAACGTCAGTTACTATGAGATTTACGATCTCTACATGCAACCCAATATTCTTCGCTTCCCTAGCGTTTCTCCACACGTACTCTACGTTTACGCCCCCACAATACTTCTCATAAACTTCAGCATCACCCTTAACATCAATCTTTAATCCATGCAAACCTGCATTCTTAAGCATGTAAAGAGCGTCTAGAGTCATGTACCCGTTGCTAACATAAGTATTGTAAAGGAAGCACTTCACAGCCAGTTTGAAGCAGTCTAGCGAGTATTCAAATAGCATTAGAGGTTCATTGAAGCTTACACATAAACCTTCATCTCCACGCTGCAGAGCTACTTGAACTACTTTATCTGGAGGAACATAGTAAGCTTCTCTCGGATTTGGATGCCGCTTGCTCAAATGCCAATTTTGACACCAGAGACAGTAGAAATTGCAGCTCCAAGTTGAGAAGGTAAGTGCTGATGAGCCAGGCCAAAAGTGGAAGAATGGCTTAATTTCGATAGGTCTACTCTCAATTGCACTTAAATCTCCATAAGTTAAAGTGTAAAGCACACCGTCAACATTTAATCTAGTTCCACAATAACCTCTTCTACCAGGAGGAATTTTACATCTCCTTTCGCACAGGTTGCACTCGACAGAGCCATCTCCAATAGACTTGTATAAGAGAGCTCTTCTAACTGTAGGATATTTAGTCAAGTCTTCACAGGGCATTCCAACTAACTCATCATTGATTAGCGTAATAAACTTATGGCATAAACCTAAAAGTGCGATTAACGCAAATATTCGCGAGGAGTAGTAATGCAGGAAGACGCCATATGTGAGGGGAATTACGTTCTAATGTACTTGAATAAGAGGAGGACATACTTAGTTAAAGTTAGGCGAGGACAAGTCCTCCACACCCATAAAGGATACATAAAGCTCGACGAATTAATTGGAAAAAGGTATGGCTCAAAAATTAAGAGCCACCTAGGCTACACTTTCATAGCTCTTAAGCCAACTTTGAGAGATTACGTCTTTAAGTTCTCAAGGAAGACTCAGATAATATACCCAAAAGACATTGCATTAATTGTACTTTATAGTGGAATAGGGCCGGGAAGCAGAGTTGTTGAAGCAGGAACTGGCTCAGGAGCATTGACGAGCGCGCTGGCTTACTACGTTAAACCCACAGGCAAAGTATACAGTTATGAAATTAGAGAAGATGTACTTGAAGTTGCCAAGAAAAATCTGGAAAAAGCAGGTCTACTAGACTATGTGGAGTTTAAATTGAAAGACGTGACTGAGGGAATAGATGAGAAAAATGTGGATGCCGTCATACTTGACCTAGCAACTCCATGGCTAGTAGTACCTCACGCTTATGAAGCACTTGCAGATTGGGGAGTATTTACGAGCTATAGCCCTACCATAGATCAAGTCGTAAAAACTGTAGAAGCACTGAAAAAAGAAGGGTTTGTAGCAACTGAGTGCTTGGAGTGTCTCGTCAGAAAAATAAAGGTAATACCAGGAGAAACTAGACCTGAAACGTTAATGATAGGCCACACAGGATACATTGTAATTGCTAGGAAAAGCTTCAAGGAGGAAAGTGATTGAAAAAAGGAAAAACCCTCTTCACAGTACTAATCATACTTTCATTAAGCGCACTTTACACGCCAGTAAGATACATGGCAGACTTAAACTCCAATGGAAAGTACAGTTACGTCATGACCGTAGATGATGAAGGCAAACTCAAAGTTGAAATCTTCTACTACTCAAATTTGAGAAAAGGTAGTTCATGGGTCCTAGTGCCAAAAAACTTCACCGAGTGGAAACTTGAAGTTTTAGAAGGTGAAATCGAAAGTTCAGAAATTAAAGATGCCTACACGAAAACTGGAGAAAAATACGTGTTCTACTATAACTTCACTTACAACTTCACTTCAAGTAATAGCTTTAAGATCAAAATAACGTACGAAATGGATTACGGCTCAATAATCGTAGAGCCACAATGCCTCTTCTTTTCACCTCAAATAGGCTTCAACCCCCAAGACAGCTGCATAGTGCACATATTCTTCCCAAAAACTGCAGTACTAGATGCAGATGTAATGTACCCGCAGCCAGCAGGAATTGAAGAGCAGCCAAATGCGTATGAGGTCACATTCTACCTTCAAGATAATATGGCTAGAATAGCAATAGAGTACACAACCATCAATCCTCCAGATATTGTAAAAATCAAGAGAGGCATATACACTGTTGAAACCCCGAAAAGATACCTAAACTTAGCTGAGAGGCTAATAAATGCATACGAAACAGTTTATAACAATTTGACAAGGATATTCTCTACAAACCTGACAAGTGTCTATGTTAAATTTTACGCGCCTAGTCTAGAGGACTTGTGGATTGGAGGCTTCATCCCCTTCAATGGAACTCACCTCAGCGAAATAAATCTAAATCTATTCTTCATCAGGACCTCACCAGGATACTGGGAGCAAATAGCTATTCACGAATTAATACACCACTTTGTTTGGGCAGCAGGGATTTCCCCAAACCTACTATGGTTCCACGAAGGATTAGCAGAGTATATTAGCTTTGAGTTAACATTAGGCGCGGGGTGGACGGGAGCTGAAGATAGAAGAGAGAGGCTAGAAATAATAGCTGAAGCATTAAAGCAAGAATACGGATTTATCCAAGACTGGAGGCCGGGCAAGTTATCTGGAAACATCATAATGTACTACGCAGCAGCATACAGTGTAGTTAAAGAGCTAGCCCAGAGCTACGGCGGACTAGAATTCTACAGGAAATTCTTCAGCCAAATAAAAGGCTTTAAAAACATAACTTCAACAGACACACTAGTCTACTACCTTAGTAAATGCGCGGAGGAAGACTTAACTCCAAAATTCATCCAGTGGCGCTTTAATGTCGTAAACATTTACGCGGTGCACGAAGCCATCCAAGAAGGTAAAGACGCAGTTGCAAGGCAGCTGCCCATAGCTCAACCATGGGCAACAGTGGCTAGGAAATTGATTGAGCAAGCTGAAGATGCCATCAGAAGAGGAGATTTAAAGGAGGCATTAATGAAGGCAATTATCGGAGGATTTATAGCGAAAATATCTTTAACTTTAACTATCTTAACGGTTGGAGCAGTTGTGCTCCTAATCATGAGGAGGTTAATTTGTGAAGAAATATGAAGAAAATAAAGTCATAAAGATAATTGGACTCAAAAATATTCCAATAATAAACGAAGGAGACGACCTAGCCAAGATAATTTGCGAAGCGGCTGATAGACAAGGAGTAGGAGTTGAAGATGGCGATGTAATAGTTATTGCAAGCAAAATAGTGGCCAAGGCTGAAGGCAGAATCGTAAACTTAAATGACATACAACCATCCCAATTTGCAACTCGAATCGGCGAATTAATGAATAAAGACCCAAGACTAGTCGAATTAATACTTAGAGAAAGCAACAAGATAGTCAAAATGAAATTCCGCCACTTAATAGTCGAAACTAGACATGGGTTTGTCTGCGCAAATGCAGGTATAGATAGGAGTAATGTCGCAGGCCAAAAAGACGTAGTATCACTATTACCAGAAAACCCCGACGATTCTGCAAGAAAAATACGTGAAAGAATAAAGGAGATAAAAGGCGTAAATGTGGCGGTGATCATCTCAGATACCTTTGGTAGAGCATGGAGAGCAGGACATGTCAACTTCGCAATTGGAATTGCCGGAATGAAGCCGATAAAAGACTATAGAGGAGAGCAAGACATGTTCGGCTACACACTTAGAGTAACTCAAATGGCAATTGCAGATGAATTAGCAGCAGCTGCTGAGCTAGCCATGGGAAAAAATGACGGAATACCAGTAGTGATCATACGCGGATACGAGTACCCCAAAGGAGAAGGTTCATCAAAAGACCTAATATACCCAGAAGAGAAAGACCTATTCAGGTAAATTCACTCAAAGCCTCCCTAACTAAACTAGAACCTAGCTCAGCTAACTCATCAGCACGACAAGAATCCAAACTTTCACTAAAAACTCTAAATACAGGCTCAGTACCAGAAGGCCTCAAGAGAAGCCAACTCCCATCATCAAAGATCACCTTCAAACCATCCAAATCAACTATGTAGGATGGATTAAGCTCTGAAACTTTATTTTTAAGCCAATTTAGAACTTTAACTTTCAGCTCTTCTGGACATGGAACAGCAATTTTAACCCTATGAAATCTTGGGAAATTCGACGTTGCACTGCTCAAGCCTCCATATTTACATAATATTTCAAGAATTTTACCTAGAGCTAGTCCAGGATCACCATAGTAGACGTTTTTAGGCCAAATATACTTCCCAGACTCTTCAAACGCAAAAATGACATTTGAAAAGCGCTTCATTACATCGATGATTGCCGGCGGACCAACTTTACTATAGCGCACCTCTCCACCCGCAATCTCGCACACGTATTCAATTAAATTTGAAGTATTAATTGGACAAACAATTACGCCGCCACCTTTTAACATCAGCTCTTCACGAGCGAATAGACATCCCACTACATCACCCCATAAAACCTCGCCATGCTCATTGACAAACAAGCACCTATCGCCATCACCATCAGTAGCAATAGCAAAGTCCGCAGAAAGTTGCTTAGTATAATTTGCTGTGACAGTTAGAAACCTAGGATGCAAGTCCGGTCCTCTACCAGGAAAAGCGCCATCGGGAAAATCATTAATCAAAAATACTTCGCAGCCCAATTCTCTCGCTATTAGAGGAAGAAACATGCACTGCGCACTATTAGATGGATCAACAACAATTTTAGCTCCCAAACTCCTAGCAGCCTTAACGTTTACCTGCCTTAAAATTGACTTAAGGTAAATATCTAGACAACCAGTGAAATTCTCAACTCTACCAACCTCATTCCATGAAACCCCACTTAAACTTCCAGAAAATACCAACTTCTCAATTTTTTCGTGCTCCTTTGGCGAGAGCTCAGCAGTATCTCCATTAAAGAAAAGGAGGCCAGCAAAATGAGGTGGAGTATGACTAGCAGTAACCATTATAGCACCATTAAGCTTCAACTCCTTTACAACGTGAAGTAAGGCAGGAGTAGGTAAAACCCCGCAATCAACAACATTTAATCCCCCTGAAGTTGCACCTGCAACACAAGCCTTAGCTAAAATGCTCGATTGAAAGCGGACATCCCTACCAATAGCAATGAAGCCAGAACCACCTAAAAATTTTGCAAACGCTAATGAGAGTTTAATAGCTAATTCAGGAGTTAGAGTATTATGAATTTCACCTCTAACACCAGAAGTCCCAA